>NZ_JBFAJK010000007.1:156724-209501 GCF_040655175.1 Micromonospora sp. NPDC050495
GGTCCCCGGAGCAGGCGCTCCGGGGACCGTTCTGAGCGGGTCCCGTCAGGCGGCGGGAACCTCCGCGGTGGTCTGGATCCGGTCCAGCGCCGGCGCGGAGACCGGCGACTTCTCGGTCAGGTACGCGGTGAAGGCGTCCAGGTCGATCATGCCGGTGACCGCGTTGGTGCCACCGGTGAGGACGCTGAAGCCGTCACCCCCGCCGGAGAGGAAGTTGTTCACCGTGACCCGGTAGGTCGCGGTGTCGGTGACCGGGGTGCCGTTGATGGTGAGGCTGCCCCGGACCACCCGGGTGCCGCTGCACGGCGTGGCGACCGGTGCGGTGGTGCCGTTGACGTCGACGACGTAGTGCACGGTCGACGAGGCGTACAGCACCTTGGCGGTGGTGAACTGCTGCTCCAACAGGCAGTAGAGCTGCGCACCGGTCAGGTCCAGGGTCACCAGGTTGTTGGCGAACGGCTGGACGGTGAACGCCTCGGCGTAGGTGACCGGGCCGGCGTCGAGGTCGGCGCGGACCCCGCCGGGGTTCATGAACGCGGCGACCGCGTTCTGCTCGTTGTCGGTGGCGGCGAGCTGCGCGTCGGCGATGACGTTGCCGAGCGGCGACTCACCGAACATGTACGTCGGCTTGCCGTTGGCGTCGACCCCGGTCTGGTACAGGTTCTCGGGAGTCTTGGTGAGCACGCCGGTGGTCTCGCCGACCACCTTGTCGGCCACCGGGCCGAGGGCGGTCTTGTAGTGGTTGATCAGCTCGGTGCTGGCCGGGTCCTTCGGGACGTCCCGGGTGACCACGACGTTGTTCGCCGACGCGCTGACGATGTCCCTGGTCCGCCGGTCGATCTTCAGGTCGATGTCGGTGACCAGGCGGCCGAAGGAGCTGGCGCTGGTGACCAGCTTGCCGTTGATGTTGCAGTTGTACGCGGCGTGGGTGTGCCCGCTGACGATCACGTCGATGGCCGGGTCCATCCGGTTGGCGATGTCGACGATCGGGCCGCTGAACCCGGTGCAGTCGTTGATGCCGCCGCCGTTCTGCACGCCACCCTCGTGCAGCAGCACGACGATGGACTCCACGCCCTGCTTGCGCAGGATGCGGGCGTACTTGTTGGCGGTGTCCGCCTCGTCGGCGAAGCTGAGCCCGGCGACGCCCTGCTGGCTGACGATCTGCGGGGTGCCCTCAAGGGTCATCCCGATGAAGCCGATCTTGATGCCGTCGATCTTCTTGATCCCGTACGGCGGCAGCAGCGGCTTGCCGGTGGCGGTCTTGAAGGCGTTCGCCGACAGGTACTGGAAGTCGGCGCCCTTGAACGGGGTGCCGTCGCCGCAGCCGTCGACCGGGTGGCAGCCACCGTTCTGCATGCGCAGCAGCTCGGCGGCGCCCTCGTCGAACTCGTGGTTGCCGACGCTGGTGAACTCGAGCCCGGCGAGGTTCATCTCCTCGATGGTGGGCTCGTCGTGGAAGGCCGCGGAGAGCAGCGGGGAGGCGCCGATCAGGTCACCGGCGGCGACCGTGACGGTGTGGTCCCGCTCCTTCTTCGTGGTGCCGCGCAGCATGTCGAGCTGGGTGGCCAGGTATTCCGCGCCACCGGCGGTCTTACCGTCGATGGTGCCGCTCGAGCCGGTCGGCGGCTCGAGGTTGCCGTGGAAGTCGTTGATGGCGAGCAGCTTGACGTCCACCGGCTTCGGACCGGCCTCGGCCTGGTCGGGGTGGACGGCGACCGCGGTGAACGCGGTCGCGGCGAGTGCGGCCAGGCCGACAGCGGCCCGACGCATCCCGGGGACGGACATGGAACTCCTCATGAGGTTCGGCGCGTGGTTGTCCGGACGATGGTTCGCCCGGCGACCCTGATCCGTGCCGTGACAGGGGTCGGCGCGCAAGGCGGCAATCGGGGGAACGCCGCCCCGCCGGGGGCAAGCTTCTCATCCACTGGGCGTTCGGTCGACCGGGGCGGCCACCGAGAATGGTGGATCCGGGGGGCGACCTGTGCCGGTCTGCCCGACGAGTCCGACATGACGGTCAGGTGAATTCCTTCACGACCGCCCGCTGTCACCCCGGCACCTCGCCCGAGCACGTCCCGCTGGGCGACGATAGCACCGGCGGGCGCGCCGCGGACCGGCGCGACGCCGGCTCCAGGGACCGGGGAGCCGGCGTCGCGTTCCGCGGGGGTCAGCGCCAGGTACCCGCACCCCCCGCCACCCCAGGTCCCCCATTCACCGGCAAACTCCTACCCGCGGCAACCTCTTCGGCGTCAACAAATACGTCCGTGGGGCGGCCGACGGCACCCGAAAGTTGATCGTCCTCGCCGTTCCGGGTGACCCTTCACCTGGTCCGATGTGGAGCAACGACCGACCGCGCCGCGGCCCTCACGGCGTGCGGCCCGACCGTCCACGCGGCCCTAACGCCGTGCGGCCCGGCCCTGCCACGGACCTCGCGCCGTGCCGCCCGACCGCGCCACGGACCTCGCGCCGTGCCGCCCGGCCGTCCCACGCGGACCTCGCGCCGTGCGCCGGGCCGCTCCCGCACCGGTCGCCGCCACGACCGGCAGCCGGGCCCGCGGCGGGCTCCGCCGTCGCGATCAGCCGGGACCGGGTTCAGAACCAGCAGGTCCGGGCCGCGGCATGGCTCACCGGGACGGTGTGCGTGACGCAGCCGTCCGCGGCCACCCGGTGCAGCAGAAAGGCGGTCGGCTCGGCCACCATCCCGAGCTGCGGATCGTCGGTCATGGTCAGGCTCGCCTGCATCCAGGTGCTCGGCGCCGTGGTCAGCACCGTGCCGGCGAAGTTGGCGGTCACCGGGCGGTGCAGGTGGCCGGCGGCGACGCGTACCACGTGGGGGTGCCGCCGGAGCACGGCCGCGAGGTCGTCGGCGTCGGTGAGCCGGCTGGCGTCCAGGGCCGGGATGCCGACCGCGACCGGCGGATGGTGCAGGCACACGACGGCGGGCACCTCGGGCCGGCCGGCGAGCACCCCGTCGAGCCAGCCGAGCTGCTCCTCGCCGAGCCGACCGGCGTCGTCACCGACGGCGAGCGAGTCCAGCACCACGAGCGTCGCGTCCGGGTGGTCGAGGTGGTAGTACGCCGAGAAGCCGCCCCCCAGGTACGGCGTGCCGCCGAACGTGTCCAGCAGGGACTCCCGGTCGTCGTGGCTGCCGGTCGCCAGATGCACCGGCAGCGGGAAGCGTCCGATGATCTCGCGCAACGCGACGTACTCGTCGGGCCGGCCGTTCTCGACCAGGTCGCCGGTGATCACCACACAGTCGGGCCGGGGGCGCAGCGCCAGCGCCCGACCGAGGGCCCGGTGCAGCCCGGTGGCCGGCTCGGCGGCGAGCGGGCCGGTGGTCACGTGCGGGTCGCTGAGCTGGGCGATGAGCATCGACGCCTCCTCGGGCCGGAACCCTCACGCTAGCGTCGACCACCCCACCGCGCGGCCCGCGCTCTGCCCACAGGCCGTGTCCACACCCTGTGGATAGCACATGTGTACGAAGGTCGACGAGCCCGCCGCTGAGTACTCTTGATCGCGCAACCACCCCTCTCACCAGGAACGACGTGGATCACGAGCGAGTCGCCCGAGACGTCACGGTCCGCCTGTCCACGGCGTCGACCGCCCTCGAGGCATGCCAGACGGCAGTCAGCGCGCTCGCCCGGCACACCCCGGCGACCATCTCGGTGCTGCTCGCGGTGCACGACCGGCTCCGCTGCGTCGCGGCCACCGGCGCCTGGCAGGTCTTCGCCACGGTCCCGCACCACGAACCCGGCGCGCCGCACCCCGAGCGGCGGCGCTCGATCGTCGGCCGGGTCTACGCCTCCGGCGAGCCGGCCACCGTCGCCGACGTCACCACCGACCCCGACTACCTCCCGGTACGCCCCGACGTCACCACCGAGCTCTGCGTGCCGGTGCTGGACCCGTCGGGGCGGCCGATCGGCGTGCTCGACCTGCAGTGGAGCAAGCCGGTCGAGCTGGCGCGCTGGCGGGAGACCGCGGAACAGCTGGCCGGCGGGCTGGGCGCCCGGATCGTGGCGCTCGGCGGCCCGCCGGCGGAGAGCCGTAGCGAGAAGCTGCTCCGGCACGCCGCCGCGATGACCGCCGCCCCCACCGACTGGGACCTGATGGCCGCCGCGCTCACCGCGGCCCGAGACGTCTCAGGGCTCGCCGCGGCCGTGCTGCTGCTGGCCGGCCGGCGAGGGCCCCGGCTCGGCGACCCCACCGGCACGCCCGGCGAGCTGGAGGCGCGGCTCCGCGCCGAGCTGGCCGAGGCCGGTCCGGCCGCGTTCGGCCGGCTGATCGCGCGGGCGCACCGGCACGGCGCGGCGTACACGCTGGGCGAGGCGGGACACCCGCCCACCGAGGACTACCAGCCGCTGGCCCGCGCCGGCGCGCGCACCCTGGTGGCGGTGCCGGTCGGCCCGGCGGACGGCGGCGGGGTGCTGCTGGTCGCCGACGAGCGGCTGCTACGTCCCGACCCGACCACGGTCAACCTGATGGAGCTGCTGGCCGGGCAGGCGTGGACCTGCCTCGACCGGCTGCGTACCCTCGACCGGCTGCGCGAGCAGGCCAGCTCCGACCCGCTCACCGGGCTGCGCCACACCGGGCCGTTCGGGCAGCGGATCGCCACCGCCACGCCGGGGCGTACCGCCCTGCTGGCAATCGACGTGGACGGCTTCAAGACGGTCAACGACACGTACGGCCACCAGGCCGGGGACCGGCTGCTGGTGGGGCTGGCCCGGGCGCTGGAGGGCGCGCTGCGGCAGGGCGACGAGCTGTACCGGACCGGCGGGGACGAGTTCGTCGCGGTGATCGAGGTGAACCGCCCGGAGGAGGCGGTCCGGATCGCCGAGCGGCTCGCCGAGGCGGCCCGGCGCACCGGCCGCACCATCAGCGTCGGCGTGGCCCTTCCCCGCCCCGGCGAGTCACCCCAGCGCACCCTGCACCGCGCCGACCAGGCCCTCTACGCCGCCAAGCGCCACGGCCGCGACGCCGTCCACCTCTCCGCCGCCTAACCCCGCCACCCCGGACCCGCCCGCTCTGCCCGCCCCGCGCCCTGCCCTGCCCTGCCCGCCCCGCCTGCCCGCCCTGCCCTGCCCGCCCCGCCCCGCGTCGATCAAGGAGTTGTGGCACCAGCCAAAGGGCGCCGATCGGACATCCGAGGCACCACAACTCCATGATCGGCGAGGCCCGGCGCACGGAGCCCGGCGCAGGGCGGCCCGGGGGTGGTTAGGGGTGGGACAGGTCGGTGGCGAGGAGTTCGGCTATCTGGGCGGTGTTGAGCGCGGCGCCCTTGCGGAGGTTGTCGCCGGTGACGAAGAGGTCGAGGGCGCGGGGGTCGTCCACCGCGCGGCGGATGCGGCCGACCCAGGAGGGGTCGGTGCCGACCGCGTCGATCGGCATCGGGAACTCGCCGGCCGCCGGGTCGTCGACCAGGATCACGCCGGGCGCGTTGCGCAGCGCCTCGCGGGCGCCCTCGGCGTCCACCTCGGTGGCGAAGACCGCGTGCACGGCGACCGAGTGGCCGGTCACCACCGGCACCCGTACGCAGGTGGCGGAGACCTTGAGGTCGGGCAGGCCGAGGATCTTGCGCGACTCGTTGCGCATCTTCAGCTCCTCGGACGACCAGCCGCCGTCGCCGAGCGAGCCGGCCCAGGGCACCACGTTGAGCGCCAGCGGGGCCGGGAACGGACCCAGTTCGTCGCCGACGGCCTGCCGGACGTCACCGGGGCGGGAGCCGAGCACCCGGTCCCCGGCGATCTTGCCGAGTTGGGCGTACAGCGCGTCGGCGCCGGCCTGACCCGCCCCGGACGCCGCCTGGTACGAGGCGAGCACCAGCTCGCGGAGGCCGTACTCGCGGTGCAGCGGGGCGATCGCCACGATCATCGCGAGGGTGGTGCAGTTGGCGTTGGCGATGATGCCCTTGGGCCGGTTGCGTACCTGCTCGGGGTTGATCTCCGGAACGACCAGCGGGACGTCCCGGTCCATCCGGAACGCGCCGGAGTTGTCGACCACCACGGCGCCCCGGGCCACCGCCTCCGGCGCCCACCGCACGGAAACCTCGTCCGGCACGTCGAACATGGCCACGTCGACGCCGTCGAAGGCCTCCGCGGTGAGCTCCTGGACGGTCAGCTCCTCGCCGCGGCACTGCACCCGGCGGCCCGCCGAGCGCGCCGAGGCGAGCAGCCGGATCTCGCCCCAGACGTTGCGGCGGGAGGAGAGCAGCTGGCACATGACCGTGCCGACGGCGCCGGTCGCCCCGACCACGGCGAGGGTGGGCAGTGACATCTCCCGCTACCGCCCGGTCCCCGCGTAGACCACGGCTGCGGTGTCACCGCCCAGGTCGAAGGCGTCGTGGATGGCTCGCACCGCCTTGTCGAGGTCGGTGTCCCGGCAGACCACGGAGACCCGGATCTCGGAGGTGGAGATCATCTCGATGTTCACCCCGGCCGCGCCGAGGGCGGCGAAGAAGCCGGCCGCGACGCCCGGGTGCGAGCGCATCCCGGCGCCGATCAGCGAGACCTTGCCGACGTGGTCGTCGTAGAGCAGGCCCTTGAACTTGACCGACTCCTGGATCTTGCTGAGCGCGGCCATGGCGGTCGGCCCGTCGGTCTTGGGCAGCGTGAACGAGATGTCGGTGCGCCCGGTGCCCTCGGTGGACACGTTCTGCACGATCATGTCGATGTTGATCTCGGCACCGGCGACGGTGTCGAAGATCCGGGCCGCGGCGCCGGGCTCGTCGGGCACCCCGACGATGGTGATCTTCGCTTCGCTGCGGTCGTGGGCGACCCCAGTGATCAGTGCCTGTTCCACAGGAAGGTCCTCCATCGATCCGGTGACCATCGTGCCGGTGTTGGTCGAGTATGACGAACGGACGTGGATCGGCAAGCCCGCGCGCCGGGCGTACTCGACACTGCGCAGGTGCAGCACCTTGGCGCCGCAGGCGGCCAGCTCCAGCATCTCCTCGTAAGTGATGTGCTTGATGTGCCGGGCGTTCGGCACGATCCGGGGATCGGCGGAGAAGACGCCGTCCACGTCGGTGTAGATCTCGCAGACGTCCGCGTCGAGCGCGGCGGCGAGCGCCACAGCGGTGGTGTCCGACCCGCCCCGGCCCAGCGTGGTGACGTCCTTGGTGTCCTGCGAGACGCCCTGGAAGCCGGCCACGATGACCACCGCGCCCTCGTCCAGCGCGCCCTTGAGGCGGCCCGGGGTGACGTCGATGATCCGCGCCCGGCCGTGCACCGAGGTGGTGATCACGCCGGCCTGCGAGCCGGTGAACGAGCGGGCCTCGTACCCCAGGTTGTGGATGGCCATGGCGAGCAGCGCCATGGAGATCCGCTCCCCCGCGGTGAGCAGCATGTCCAGCTCCCGACCGGGCGGCAGCGGGCTCACCTGGTTGGCCAGGTCGAGCAGCTCGTCGGTGGTGTCGCCCATCGCGGAGACCACCACGACCACGTCGTCGCCGGCCTTCCGGGCGGCGACGATGCGCTCGGCCACCCGCTTGATCCGCTCGGCGTTGGCGACGGAGGATCCGCCGTACTTCTGCACCACGAGTGCCACGACGGTGCACTCCCTCCCAGCGACGACCCTGAGCGTGCCGACGCCGCCGGTCCGAGGTCCGGCGGCGCGTGTCAGACCTCCTCAGCGTATCGGGCGGCGTCGGCCGCCGGGTCGGGTGATCCCACCATCCGGCCTGGCGTGGGCGGCTCACCAGCGGCGTGCCGGCCCGTCGAGGTCCGCGCGACACGCCGGCAAGCCAGCCGTACGGCGGGCTCCCCACACCCGGTCGGGCACCGCAGAATGTCCCGGTGCACGCTCATCTCCGCGCGGCCCGGCGACTGGCCGGCGTCCTGGCGATCGCCCTGCCCGCACTGCTGGCCGCCTGCACCGCCGACCCGCCCCGGCCGGCGCCGACCAGCACCGCCGACCCGGCTCCGGCGGAGGCGGACGCGGCCCGGGACGAGTTGGCCGCGCTGGCCGCCGCCGCCCAGGATCGGCACCTGACCGCCACGTACCTGCTCGTCACGGGCGACGGACCGGACCGCACCATCACGGTGACCAGCGCGAACGACGGCAGCTGGCGGGTCGACGTGCCCGGTTGGGGCTGGGGCGGCACGGTCGACGTCTCGCTCGCGGCGAACGGCGACGGGCTGTTCCAGTGCGCGCTGCCGTCGCCGGGGCGGCCGGGGTCGGCGAGCTGCGTACGCCTCGGCGACCCGGACGACGCGCTGCCCCGGAAGCTGGACCCCCGGGTGCAGCACCCTTTCACCGACTGGCTGGAGGTGCTCACCGACCGGCGGGCGCCGCTGGCGGTCTCCCCGGCGACCGCGCCGACCGGGGCCACCGGCGACTGCTACTCGGTCGACACCACCTCGGCGTCGTTGAACGCCCCGCTGGACGTCGGGATCTACTGCTACCGGCCGGACGGCACCCCGGCCGCGGTCCGGGCCGCCTTCGGGACGCTCCGGCTGGCCGGCGAGCCGGGGCCGGCGCCGGCCACCGTGTCGCTGGCCGGACCGGTCGTCGAGGGCGACCCGGTCGGGCGGGAGGCGCCGGAGCCCACCGACAGCGCGAGCACGGGAACGTCCTGACCCACATGTCCGTTACGGGTGCTCTTGGCCACACCTGACCGACCCGTCAGACAGGGCAAAACGTGCATCCGGGATGCTTTGCCCATGACCGACCTCACCCCGCTGCTCGCCTTCCGCTGGAGTCCCCGCGCCTTCGACCCGCACGCCGAGCTCACCGGCGACGAGGCGACCTTGCTGCTCGAGGCCGCCCGCTGGGCGCCGTCGGCGGGCAACGCGCAGCCCTGGCGGTTCGCCCTCGGGCACCGGCAGGACGAGACCTGGAAACGGGTCCTGGTCAGCCTCCCCGAGCCCGAGCAGCGCTGGGCCCGGCATGCCGGGGCCCTGCTGGTCGGCGCGCACACCGGCGCGGCCGGGCCGGGCGCGGCGGAGCGGGCCGCGTACGACCTGGGCCAGGCGATCGCCCACCTCACCGTCCAGGCCACCGCGCTCGGCCTGCACGTGCATCAGCTCACCCGCTTCGACCGCGCCGGCCTCGCCACCGAACTGGACCTGGCCGCCGAGGTCCGGCCCTTCGTGGTGGTCGCGATCGGCCGACTCGGGGACCCGTCCGCACTTCCCGATGACCTGCGGGACCGGGAGACCGCGCTGCGCCACCGCCGGCCGCTCGCCGCCCTCCTGCTCGCCTGAGCCACCCCGCCGGCCCGGTCAGCCGCCGCGGCTGGCCCGGACGAGGACCGTCGCGGCCTCGGTGTTGCGGTAGAGCACGTGCCGGCCCTGCCGGGACCGGGACACCAGGCCGGCGGCGTGCAGCGCGGCCAGGTGCTGCGAGACGCTGCCGCCCGACAGCCCGGTGCGCCGGGCCAGATCGGTGGTGGTCGCCGCCGTGTCGAGCAGGTGCAGCAACGTCGCACGGCCCGGACCGACCACCCGTGCCAGCGCGTCGCCCGAGGGCGGCGCGGTCGCCTCCCAGAGCGTCCCGACCGCCCGGACCGGATACGCAGCGGCGGGCAGCGACGCCTCCAGCAGGTTCCACAGCACCCGCCGCTCGGTGAACACCGTCGGGTTCAGCGCCAACCCACGACCGCGCAGGTCGAAGTCCCGCTCGAACGGGTCGTCGCCGACCACCCGGTCACCGAGCCAGCGCAGGCTCGGGTGCAACCGCTCGAAGAAATGACCGGCCCCGCCCTCGGCGAGTTGGGCGGCGCGGTACGCCACGTCCGCGTCGAGCAGCGCCCGCATCCGCGGCCAGTCCGGGGCGATCGCCTCGTCGTACCAGACGCGCATCGCGTCAACGAGCTGCGGCAGCAGCTCGCGGGGCTCGGCGAGCAGCGCCCGCCCGAACGGGCTCAGCGGCCGGCGCGGCGTGGTCGCCAGCAGGTCCCGAACCACCACGTCGGGGGGCGTCGCCGCGATCTGGTCGAGTTGCTCGGCCATCTCCACGTTCGGGCGGGCCGCCGGGGTGAGGAAGTCGGGCAACGGGCAACCCCGCCAGGTCAGCTCCACAAGCGGTCGGACCCGGGCAGCCACCTCGGGGCGGCGCAACGTCACCCGGGCCCGGTCGATCCAGGGCAGGTGCACCGCGTAGCGGAGCGGGTTGGCCAGCGCCCACATGCTCATGACCGTCTCGTTGGCCGGCGACACGGCGACCCGCACTCCCGCCACGTCGGCCAGGCTGAACCGCAACTCGGACACACGACCCCCGAACCCAGGATTCGGCCCAGCCTAAAAGGTTCGACGGGAACGATGGGGACCGGATTCACTCACCGCCCATGGGGGCCAGAGAGCACATCCGCACCGCCGTCCGCCACGTGGTACCGCCCGCCGGGCTGACCCGCGCCCTGGCCGTCCAGGCCATGGTCGGAGCGGTCGGCAGTGGCCTGTTCCACGCCGGCAGCGCCGTCTTCTTCACCCGGGCGCTCGGCCTCAGCGCCGCCCAGGTCGGGCTGGGCCTGTCCATCGCCGCGGGGGTGTCGCTGCTGGGTACGGTGCCGCTGGGCGGGCTCACCGACCGGTACGGGCCGCAGCGGGTCTGGGTGGTCGGGCTGGTGCTGAACGCCGCGCTCTTCGCGACGTACCCGTTCGTGGGTGGCTTCGCGAGCTTCCTCGCCGTGGTGGTGGCGCTGGCAGCTGTGGACGCGTCGACAGGCGTGGCCCGGCAGGTCTACTCGATCAACGCGGTCCCCCCGGCCGAACGGGTCACGGCGATGGCGTACCAGCGTTCGTCGTTGAACCTCGGCTTCGGGCTGGGGGCGGTGGTCAGCGGCCTGGTGCTGGCGGTGGACACGATCGAGGCGTACCGGGGAATGGTCTGGTTCATCTCGACCGTCTTCCTGGTCACGGCGCTGTTCGTCCGACGACTGCCCCGGCTGCCGCAGGTGGCCCGGCCGGTGGAGCCGCGGAGCCGGCTCGCCGTGCTGCGGGACCGCCCGTTCATGGCCGTGTCCCTGCTGTCCGGACTGCTCACCGCGCACGGCGTGCTCTACCTGACGGTCATGCCGCTGTGGATCCTCACCCACACCGACGCCCCGAAGACGGTGATCGCCGCGCTGGTGCTGCTGAACACGGTCCTGATCGTGCTGCTCCAGGTACGTGTCAGCCGGGGTGCCGACACCGCCGCGGGCGCGGCGCGGGCCTCCCGTCGTGGCGGCCTGCTGATCGCCCTCTCCTGTCTGGTCCTGCCGCTCTCCGCGGCCACCCGGGGGCCGCTCACCATCGTGGTGCTGGTGGCCGCCGCGCTGGTGCTGATCATGGCCGAGCTGATCGAGTCGGCGGGCACCTGGGGGCTCACCGCCACCCTTCCGCCGGACAACCAGCGCGGCGCGTACGTGGGGGCGCTGCGGCTCGGCGAGCAGGTGCAGTACCTGATTGCCCCGGCCGGCCTGACCGCCCTCGGCGTGACCACCGGCGGCTGGGGCTGGTTCCCGATGGCAGCGATCTTCGTGCTGGTCGGAATGGCGATCGTGCCTGCGGTGGCGTGGGCCGGACGGACGCCGCGACTGGGCGAGCCGGTGGCGGAGCGGGCGGTGACTCCGGTCCCATAGTCCGGACCCGCCTTCCCACTGCCGGTCTCACCACGTAGGGTGACCTAGTCATGTGGCGGGCGTTCCTTCTCCTTGGCTGCCGCGACGAGGCCTGACCGGCCGGCACCTCGTCGCGGAGTTGAACCGCGCCGTCCAGCACATCCGATCTTCTTCTCGGCTCCGCCGCGCATCGTCGCGCGGCACCCACGCCGACACCTTCCGATCTGCTGACGCCACATGTTCCCAGGGAGCACACCGAGATGGCTCAACCTGTCACCGACGCTGAGACCGATCCGTTCGCCCGGCAGCGCCCCAGCCGGATGCCGGTCCACCGTTACCTGCCGTACGACCAGCAGTTCCGCGTCGACCTGCCGGACCGCACCTGGCCGACCCGCCGGGTCGAGGCCGCGCCGCGCTGGTGCGCGGTGGACCTGCGCGACGGCAACCAGGCGCTGATCGACCCGATGTCGCCGGAGCGCAAGCGCCGGATGTTCCAGCTGCTCGTGCAGATGGGCTACAAGGAGATCGAGGTCGGCTTCCCCTCGGCCAGCCAGACCGACTACGACTTCGTCCGCCAGCTGATCGAGCAGGACCTCATCCCGGAGGACGTCACCATCCAGGTGCTGACGCAGTGCCGGGAGCACCTGATCGACCGCACCTTCGAGTCGCTGCGCGGCGCCCGCCGGGCCATCGTGCACTTCTACAACTCCACCTCGACGCTGCAGCGCCGGGTGGTCTTCGGCCTGGACCGGGACGGCATCACCGACATCGCGACGAGCGCGGCGCGGCTCTGCCAGAAGTACGCCGAGATCCACACCCCGGACACCGAGATCTACTACGAGTACTCGCCCGAGTCGTACACCGGCACCGAGCTGGAGTACGCGCTGGAGGTCTGCACCAAGGTCATCGAGGTGATCGAGCCGACCCCGGACCGGAAGCTGATCATCAACCTGCCGGCCACCGTCGAGATGGCCACGCCGAACGTCTACGCCGACTCCATCGAGTGGATGCACCGGCGCCTGCCCCGGCGGGACAGCCTGGTGCTGAGCCTGCACCCGCACAACGACCGGGGCACCGGCGTGGCCGCCGCCGAGCTGGGCCTGCTGGCCGGGGCCGACCGCGTCGAGGGCTGCCTGTTCGGCAACGGCGAGCGCACCGGCAACGTCGACCTGGTCACCCTGGGGCTGAACCTGTTCTCCCAGGGCATCGACCCGATGATCGACTTCTCGAACATCGACGAGGTCAAGCGGGCCGTCGAGTACTGCAACCAGCTGCCGGTGCACGAGCGCCACCCGTACGCGGGCGACCTGGTCTACACCGCGTTCTCCGGCTCGCACCAGGACGCCATCAACAAGGGCTTCGACGCGCTGCACGCCGACGCGGCGGCGGCCGGGGTGCCGGTCGACGAGTTCAGCTGGGCGGTGCCCTACCTGCCGATCGACCCGAAGGACCTGGGCCGCACCTACGAGGCGGTCATCCGGGTCAACTCGCAGTCCGGCAAGGGCGGCGTCGCGTACATCATGAAGACCGAGCACCAGCTCGACCTGCCGCGCCGCCTCCAGATCGAGTTCTCCGGCGTGGTCCAGCAGGTCACCGACCACGACGGCGGTGAGGTCGAGCCGGGCACCATGTGGGAGATCTTCGCCCGCAACTACCTGGTCGACCACCAGGTCGACCCGGCGGTCACCCTGGCCGGCTACACCATCGGCACCGCCGACGGCAAGGTGGAGATCGAGGCCCAGGTCGGCACCGGCGACGAGGTCCGCCCGCTCACCGCGGTCGGCAACGGCCCGATCGACGCGTACGTCAACGCGCTGCAGTCGCTGGGCGTGGCGGTACGGGTGCTCGACTACCACGAGCACGCGCTCTCCTCGGGTGGGGACGCGCAGGCCGCCGCGTACGTGGAGTGCGAGGTGGACGGCGCCACGGTCTGGGGCGTCGGCGTCGACGCCAACATCGTGACCGCCTCGATCAAGGCGGTCACCAGCGCGGTCAACCGCGCCCGGAGCTGAGCGACGGGTGGTCGGGCCCCGGCGTGCGGCGCCCGACCACCCGGTCAGACCGGCACGACGACGGGGTTGCCGTCGTCGAGGACGACCGCCTGCGCCACGATCACCCGCTGCCCGTCGAAGGTCGCCGCCGGCGAGCCGTGCAGCCGGTAGCCGTCGGCCAGCAGGTCGCTGACCCGCCGGCAGAAGTCGGCGTCGTCCGGCCCGGTCAGCAGCCGGTACCGCAGCCGGGCCGGCGTCCCACTCTCCTGATCACCCATGGCCCCGACGTTAACAGCGGCGCCGGTCACCGCCGGTCCGGCGGCGTCGAGGCGGGCAGCGACGGGCAGGGCTGGCCGCCGGGTGCGGTCCGCTCCGGCCGGTGGATCAGCACGGCGGCCAGCACCGCACCGGCCACCAGCAGGCCCGCGCACCACGCCAGCGCCCCCCGGTACGCGTCGGCGAGCGCGCCCTTCTGCTCGTACCCGGTGCCGGAGAGGCCGACCAGCAGCGGCAGCGCGGCCACCGCGAGCAGGCCGCCGGCCCGCGAGGCGGCGTTGTTGAACCCGCTCGCCACCCCGGCGAAGCGGTCCGCCACCGCCGCCAGCACCGAGGCGGTCAGCGGCGCGACCACCAGGGTCAGGCCCGCTCCGAACAGGACCACCCCGGGCAGCACATCCGTCCAGTACGACGCGCCCGGCCCGACGCGGCGCAGCAGCAGCAGACCGGCGGCCGCGACCACCGGGCCGACGCTCAGCGGCAGCCGCGGGCCGATCCGGGCCGCCATCGCCCCGGCGCGCGACGAACCGAGTAGCAGCAGCACCGTCATCGGCACCGTGGCCAGGCCGGTGAGCAGCGCCGACCAGCCGACCACGTTCTGCAGGTAGACGGCGAGGAAGAAGGTGAAACCGCCGAGGGCCGCGTACACCACCACGGTGAAGACGTTCAGCACCGAGAACAGCCGGCTGCCGAACAGCCCGGTGGGCAGCATCGCGGTGTCGCCGCGCCGCCGCTCGACGAGCACGAAGGCCACCACGGCGACCACCCCGGCCACCGCCGCGGCCAGCACCGCCGGGGAGCGGGCGCCGCGCGTCGGGGCGTCGATCAGCGCGTACGTGACGCCGCCCAGGCCCAGCGCGCCGAGCAGTGCGCCCGCCACGTCGAACCGCCGCCCCGCCCCGGTCCGCGAGGCGGCCTCGTCCCGGCTCTCCGGCACCCAGCGCAGCGCGGCGAACACCACCCCGACGGCCAGCGGCAGGTTGACGAAGAAGATCCACCGCCAGGAGAACGCGTCGATCAGCCAGCCGCCGAGGAGCGGGCCGAGCGTGGTGGCCACCCCGGAGAGCCCGGACCAGGTGCCGATCGCCTTGCCCCGGTCATCGGGGTGGAAGCTGGCCTGGAGCACGGCGAGCGAGCCGGGGGTGAGCAGCGCCCCGCCGGCGCCCTGGAGGAACCGCGCCGCGATCAGCCAGCCGATCCCCTGGGACAGTCCGCAGAGCACCGACGCCACGGCGAACCACACCACCCCGAGCAGGAAGATCCGCCGCCGGCCGAACCGGTCCCCGAGCGCGCCGCCGAGCAGCACGAACGCGGCCAGCATGAGCAGGTAGCCGTTCACCGTCCACTGGAGATCGGCGACGGTGGCGTCGAGGTCCGCCCCGAGCCGGGGCAGCGCCACGTTGACCACGGTGCTGTCCAGGAAGACCATGCCGGAGGCGAGGGTCGCGGCGAGCAGGGTGCCCCGGCCGGCGGCGGTGCCGGTGCGGAGTGCGGGGGCCGGTGGGGTCATGGAAGTCCACTCTGCCGGGCCCCGGGTCCCGACGCCACGAATCACAGAATCCGCCGCCAGGTACTGTGCGGACTCGCCGGGAGCCCGCAAGCTAAAGAGGTGTCGTCTGTGCGTACGAGATCAGGAGCCCGTGCCGGGTCGGCGGCCGCGCTCACCGCGGCGCTGGTGCTCGGCGTGTCCGGCTGTGTGCCGATGGCCGACGAGCCGGCGACGTCGCCGAGCGCCACGGGCAACGTCAACCAGCAGCTCGGTGAGCTGACCGTCGCGGCGGCCGGTTCGATGAAGGGTTACAGCCGGACCCACTTCCCGCACTGGCGGGGCACCGGCAAGAACTGCGACGTGCGGGACAGCGTGCTGCAACGGGACGGGGAGGGCATCAAGCTCTCCGGTTGCAACGTGGTCGGTGGCCGCTGGGAGAGCGTGTACGACGGGATGGCGCTGACCGATCCCGCCGACGTGGACATCGACCACATGGTGCCACTGGCCAACGCGTGGCGGTCGGGCGCCGACGAGTGGGACGACTCGAAGCGCGGCGATTTCGCCAACGACCTGACCCGGCCCCAGCTGGTGGCGGTTTCGCAGCGGTCCAACCGGGCAAAGGGTGACCAGGACCCGTCCCAGTGGAAGCCGCCCAGCAAGTCCTACTGGTGCCAGTACGCGGCCGACTGGGTGACGGTGAAGCACTACTGGCGGCTCACGGTGACCAGCGCCGAGAAGGCCGCCCTGACCGACATGTTGGAGGGCTGCCCGTGAGCGGGCGCCGGCGAGCGGATCCCCGCCCCGGCGGGGCGGCCAGCGAGCGGAGCGAGGGGGCCGGATGAGTGAGCAAGCGGTGACCGGGTCCGGCGGTACGCCGGGGCCGGAGCAGACACCGGACGCGGCGGGCGGGGACGCGGCGGCGTCCCCCGCCGGTGCGACCGCGGCCGGTCCGACCTCGGCCGGCATGACGGCCGACGGCGCGCCCGCCGCCCCGGCCGACGTCTCCGGCGCCGGCATGGCCGCCGACGCGGCCCCGCCGGCCGGCGGGACGCAGCAGCGGAGCACCGACATCACGGCCGGGCCGGGCGGCGTGATGACCGACGAGGTCGGCGTGGTGACCGGGGAGCTCACCCTGCGCACCGAGTGGGCCGACGGGCAGGTCGTCCTGCGCGTGCAGTACAAGGACGCCGACGAGTGGTACGTGGTGACCGGCGGGAAGGCGGCGCTGGCCGACCCGGCCGGGCTGGACGCGGTGCACGCCATCGCGGTCGCCCTGCTGAACCGTCCCGAGGGCTGAACCAGGACGAGGCCCCCTTCCCGGCTCGGGAAGGGGGCCTCGTCCTGTGCTCACGGGGTCGGGATCAGCTCACCGGGGTCGCCCGGCGCCGCGCCGTCGTCCGGCCGGACCAGCTCCGGCTCCACCTCGTGCGGCCGAATCCGGCCGGCCGCGATGTCCTCGGCGTAGTGGCACGCGACCCGGTGACTGCCGAGCACCTCGCGCAGCGCCGGCCGTTCCTCCGCGCAGCGGGTCGGCTGGGCCCACGGGCACCGGGTGTGGAACCGGCAGCCGGCCGGCGGGTTCGTCGGCGAGGGCAGGTCGCCGGCGAGCAGGATCCGCTCGCGGCGGTCCTCCACCTGCGGGTCCGGCACCGGCACCGCCGACATCAGCGCCCGGGTGTACGGGTGCATCGGCTCCCGGTAGAGGTCGTCGCTGGACGCCTCCTCGACCAGGCCACCGAGGTACATCACTCCGACCGTGTCCGCGATGTGCCGGACCACCGCGAGGTCGTGCGCGATGATCAGGTACGTCAGGCCGCGCTCGTTCTGGATGTCCTCGAGCAGGTTGAGCACCTGGGCCTGGATCGACACGTCCAGCGCGGAGACCGGCTCGTCGGCGACGATCAGTTCCGGGTCGAGCACCAGCGCCCGGGCGATGCCGATGCGCTGCCGCTGGCCGCCGGAGAACTCGTGCGGGTACTTGCTCAGCGCGGAGGCGGGCAGGCCGACCGCGGCCAGGGTGTCCCGCAGCCGCTTGGCGGTGGCCGCCTTGTCGCCGGCCAGCCCGTGCGCCTTGAGTCCTTCGACCAGCAGCGACTCCACCGACTGGCGGGGGTCGAGACTGGACAGCGGATCCTGGAAGATCATCTGCATCCGGCGGCGGGCCTTGCGCATCGACTCGCCCTTGAGCGAGCGGACGTCCGTGCCGTCGAACACGATCTCGCCGTCGGTCGGCTCGACCAGCCGCAGCAGGCCCCGGCCCAGCGTGGACTTGCCGCAGCCCGACTCGCCCACCAGCCCGTACGTCTCGCCCCGGTTGATGGAGAGCGAGACGCCGTCCACGGCGTAGACGTAGCCGATCGTCCGGTCGAAGAGCACCCCGCTCTTGACCGGGAAGTGGACCTTGACGTCGCGCAGTTCGACCAGGGGTTCGGTCCGCTCGGTCAGCTCGGTCACGGGACCGCCACCTCCTCGGAAACGGGGTTGTTGCAGCGCAGGTCGCCGCCGGTCGCGGTGGGCTCCAGCGGCGGGGTGCCCTCCAGGCAGGCGTCCACCACGTTGTCGCAGCGCGGCGCGAAGGCGCACCCCTCGCCCCAGGGGATGTTGTCGGCCACCGAGCCACGGATGGCGTGCAGCCGCTCGCCCCGGGGCGAGTCCAGCCGGGGCACCGAGCTCAGCAGCCCGTGCGTGTACGGGTGCCGCGGCCGGGCGAACAGCTCGTGTCGGGCCGCCCGCTCCACCACCTTGCCGCCGTAGAGCACGTTGACCGTGTCGCAGAGGCCGGCGACCACGCCCAGGTCGTGCGTGATCATGATGAGCGCGGTGCCGGTCTCGTCGACGAGCTGCTTGAGCAGGGTGAGGATCTGCGCCTGGATGGTCACGTCCAGGGCGGTGGTCGGCTCGTCCGCGATCAGCAGCCGCGGCTTGCAGGCCAGCGCGATGGCGATCAGCGCCCGCTGCCGCATGCCGCCGGAGATCTGGTGCGGGTATTCCTTGAGCCGGCGGTTCGGGTCCGGGATGCCGACGGCGTCGAGCAGCTCCCGGGCCTCCTTCAGGGCCGCCTTGCGGTCCATGCCCCGGTGCCGTTCCAGCACCTCGGCCACCTGGATGCCGATCGGCACGACCGGGTTCAGCGAGGAGAGCGGGTCCTGGAAGATCATGCCGATGTCCCGGCCACGCCGATCCCGCAGGTCGTCCGGGCGCAGCTTCAGCAGGTCGGCGCCGTCGAAGTTGACCTCGCCGGTGACCTTGTTGCCGCGCCCGGGCAGCAGGCCCATGATCGCCAGGCTGGTCACGCTCTTGCCACAGCCGGACTCGCCGACCAGACCCACGGTCTGCCCCGGCTCCACACTGAAGCTGACCTTGTCGACCGCGGTGAACGGCCGCTCGCCACGGCGCTGGAACACCACGGTCAGGTCACGTACGTCGAGCAGGCTCATCGGGTCACGTCCTCTCGCCGGCCGGGGCCGGCCATGCTGGTCCAGCGCATCGCCGTCACCGCCGGCTCTTCGGGTCGATCGCCTCGCGCATGCCCTCGCCCAGCAGGGTGAAGCCGAGCGCGACAATGATGATCGCGACCGCCGGGTAGTAGGCCAGTTCGGGGCGGACCTCGAAGTAGCGCTGACCGTCCACGCCGAGCATCAGGCCCCACTCGGCGCGGTTGATGTCGGGGTCACCGAGGCCGAGGAAGGAGAGTGACGCCGCCTCCAGGATCGCGGTGGAGAGGGTCAGTGTGGCCTGCACGATCACCGCGGTCATCGCGTTCGGCAGCATGTGCCGGAGCACGATCGACCTCTGCTTGACGCCGAGCGCCCGGGCGGCCAGCACGTGGTCGCTCTCCCGTTGCGCGAGCATCGAACCGCGCAGCAGCCGGGCGAAGATCGGCACGTTGACGATGGCCACCGCGATGATGACCGTCCACTGGCTGGACCGGCTGGCCATGGCCACCAGGCTGATCGCCAGCAGCAGGGCCGGCAGCGCCAGCATCACGTCGGTGAAGCGCATCAGGATGTTGTCGACCCAGCCGCCGAAGGCGCCGGCGATCGCGCCGACCAGCACGCCCAGGGCCAGCCCGATGAAGGTGGCGAGCACGCCGACGAACAGGGTCTGCCGGCTTCCGTGGATCATGCGGGACAGGAAGTCCCGGCCGAGCGGGTCGGAGCCCAACGGGAAATCGCTGCTGGCCCCGGGGATGTTGTCCACGGTGAGGTTCTTCGTCAGCTCGTCGAAGCGCTGCGCGGGGTCGTGCGGCGCGAGCAGCGGTGCGAAGATCGCCACCAGGATGAACAGCGCCACGATGGACGCGCCGAAGATCGCCGTCGGGTTGCGCCGCAGCCGGCGGAACGCGTCCCGGACCAGGCTCACGCCGCCCTTGTCGGCGGTGGCCTGGGCGAGCTGCTCCAACCGGGCGCGCTTGCGCTCGCCGAGCCGGTCGAGGCCGCGCGGCAGGGTGCCCTCGCGCTTCTCCTCGACGGCGGAGGGGTCCACGCTCTCGCGTTGCGGGGACACCGTGGGCCGGGTGATCGGATCACTCATCGCACACGCACCCTCGGGTCGATGAAGGCGTAGGAGAGGTCGACCAGGAGGTTGACCAGCACGAAGACCAGCGCGGCCAGCAGGATCAGCGCCTGGAGCACCGGGTAGTCACGGCCGCCGCTGATCGAGTTGTAGATCAGTGTGCCGAGGCCGCCCCAGTTGTAGACCCGCTCGGTGAGCACCGCGCCGGAGAGCAGCGCGCCAGTCTGCAGGCCGATGGTGGTGACCACCGGCAGCAGGGCGTTGCGCAGGATGTGCCGGCCCCGGATGGTCTTGTGCCGCAGGCCCTTCGCCTCGGCCGTGCGGACGAAGTCCTCGTTGAGCACGTCGAGCACGCTGGCCCGGGTGATCCGGACGATCACCGCGAGCGGGATGGTGGCCAGGGTGAGCGCCGGCAGGATCAGGTGCCAGAGCGCGTCCGCGGTGGCGTCGAACTCCCGCGTGAGCAGACCGTCGAGGACGAAGAAGCCGGTGATCTCGGTGTTGTCCACGCCGGTGCTCATCCGGCCCGAGGGCGGGAACCAGTGGATGTTCTGGGTGAAGACGTCCTTGAGCAGGTAGCCCAGGAAGAAGATCGGAATCGAGATGCCGAGCAGGGTGCCGGCGATGCTCATGTTGTCCAGCAGCCGGCCGCGGTGCCGGGCGGCCAGGTAGCCGAGCGGCACGCCGAGCCCGATCGCGATGACCATGGCGGCCGCGGCCAGCTCGATGGTGGCGGGAAAGGCGCGGCCGATCACCTCGGTGACCGGATCGCCGCTCCGGATCGAGTTACCGAAGTCGCCGGTCAGCAGCCGCTGCATGAACTTGGCGTACTGCACCAGGATCGGCTGGTCGTAGCCGAGCGCCTTGATCAGCAGGGCCCGCCGTTCCGGGGTGGCCCGCTCACCGAGCAGCGCCTCGATCGGTCCGCCGGGCAGGTTCCGCAGCCAGACGAAGACGAGCGCGGACAGCCCTATCAGGGTCACCACCAGCTGTAGCAGGCGGCGGACTATGACTCGCAACATCTCTCACACACCAGATTCTCGGTAGCCGCCGAATCGGCCCGGGCCGGGGTAAGCCCAGCCCGGGCCGATTCCGTGTCGCGTCAGCGGATCAGGCGTCCTCAGCCGACGCTGACGGTGTTGAACCGCTCGTCCGTCAGCGGGCTGGCGACCAGACCCTTGACGTCCTTGGTG
Source organism: Micromonospora sp. NPDC050495 (assembly GCF_040655175.1). Taxonomy (NCBI): domain Bacteria; kingdom Bacillati; phylum Actinomycetota; class Actinomycetes; order Micromonosporales; family Micromonosporaceae; genus Micromonospora; species Micromonospora sp. NPDC050495. Next base: position 177,719 of record NZ_JBFAJK010000007.1, read on the forward strand.
ACCACGATGGCCGGCGGGGCGTGCCACACCGGCACGGCCGGCAGCCACTTGGCGGCGATGTCGCGGTTGACCTGCTCCCACGCGGCCTTCTTGCCGGCCTCGTCGACCGTGCCGTCGGCCTTGGTGATGGCGTCGAACATCTCGGTCATGGACTGGTCGCCGAACTCGACCTTGGCGCGGCCGAAGAACGTGCCGACGAAGTTGCCCGGGTCGTTGTAGTCACCGGTCCAGCCGAGGATGTGCAGGTCGTGCTTGCCGAACTGCTGCACGTCGTCCTTGTAGCCACCGTTCCACGGGCGGGCCACACCGTTGACCTTGATGCCCACGGCCTGGAGGTCGTTGGCCAGGACGGTGAAGATCTCCTGCGGGTTCGGCATGTACGGCCGGGACACGTCGGTCGGGTAGTAGAAGTTCAAGGTCAGGTTGCTGACCCCGGCCTCCTTGAGCAGCTGCTTGGCCTTGTCCGGGTTGTACTCGTACTTCTGCACGTCCTGGGCGTAGCCGAGCACGGTGTCCGGCATGAACTCGTCGGCGACCTTGGTGCCACCCGGGCCCTTGGTCTGGACGAGCTGCTGGCGGTTGAGGGCGTAGGCGATGGCCTGGCGCACCCGCAGGTCCTTCAGCTTCGGGTTCTTCTGGTTGAAGCCGAGGTAGAGGATGTTGAACGCCGGGCGGTCGAGGACCTGGAAGCCCTCGCCCGAGAGCGCCTTGCGGTCGGCCGGGGCCGGGAAGTCGATGCCCTGGACGGTGCCGGCGCGCAGCTCCTGCTTGCGGGTGTTCTCGTCCTCAATGATCTTGATGACGAGCTTGTCCACCTTGGCCTTCTCGCCCCAGTAGTCGGGGTTCCGGTTCAAGGTGATCTCACCCTTGGCCTTGTCCCAGCCGCCGAAGGTGAACGGGCCGGTGCCGACCGGGTGCTCGTTGGCGAACGCGCTGTACTCGAAGGAGTCGCCGTTCTGCTTCACCGTGTTGGCGTCGTACTTCTTCAGCGCCTCGGGGCTCGCGATCGAGAGCGCGGTCAGCGCGAACGCGCCGGGGAAGGCGCCCTTGTACCGGTTCATCGTGACGACGGCGGTGCCGTCGTCCTTCGCCTCGCACTTGTTGTAGACAGGCTCGCCGACACCCTCGGCCTCGTTCTTGGCGAAACCGCCGAAGACGTCCGAGTAGTAGATCATCTGCGACTGGGCGGCGGCGCCCTTCATGTTGAACCAGCGGTCGAAGTTGAAGCAGACCGCGGCCGCGTTGAAGTCGGTGCCGTCGTGGAACTTCACGCCCTTGCGGAGGTGGAAGGTCCAGACCTTGCCGTCAGGGTCGTGCTCCCAGCTCTCCGCCAGGGCGCCCTGCAGATCGGCCGTGCCCGGCTTGTTCTGCACGAGGGTGTCGTACATCTGCCGGATCGGCCGGAACGACTCACCGTCGTCGTTGAAGATCGGGTCGAAGTTCTTGGGGTTACCGGCGCCCGCGAAGACGAAGGTGCCGCCGGTCTTGGCCCCACCGCTGCCCTCGTCGCGCTCGCTCTTGGCGCAGCCGGACGCTCCGACCGCCAGAGCGGCAGCGGCCGCGAGGGCCACGGCCGCTTTAAGCCTGCTCGCCTGCATCTCTCACCTCTGTCATGCGCATGTCCCACGCCGAGCTGTGACTCAGTCCGTGTGCGGGAGGCTATGACACGACACACAGAAGCGGAACGCCCGTTAGGCAATCGCTATCAAGCCGACACCAAGCTGCCGGGTCTGACAGCACCTGATCTTCCGACAAACAGGACTGTCACAGCGACGAGCAGATGGTGGGATAGGACGGATCAGCGCAAAGCGGACGGCGCGCCGGCCAGCCGGTCGGCGCGTGGCGAACCACACTCGTCCCACATCGCGGATACCTCCGGGCGGCCCGCCCCGGGTGGCCAGCGTGGTCAGCACGGTGCGCCGGCGCCGGGACGGCGTCGTCGGGCCACCAGCCCGACCGGCACCGTCCCGGCGCCGCCGCCGACGGTCAGACGGCCCGCCGGCCCTCGAACGCGCGGCCCAGGGTGATCTCGTCGGCGTACTCGAGGTCGCCGCCGACCGGCAGGCCGCTGGCCAGCCGGGTCACCGCGATCCCCATCGGCTTGACCATCAACGCCAGGTACGTCGCGGTCGCCTCGCCCTCGGTGTTCGGGTCGGTGGCCAGGATCAGCTCCCGCACCGAGCCGGCGCCGAGCCGGGTCATCAGCTCCCGGATCCGCAGGTTGTCCGGGCCGATCCCCTCCAGCGGATTGATCGCCCCGCCGAGCACGTGGTAGCGGCCGCGGAACTCGCCGGTCCGCTCGATCGCCACCACGTCCTTCGGCTCCTCGACCACGCAGAGCACCTCATCGGTACGGCGCGGGTCGCGGCAGATCCGGCACTGCTCCGACTCGGCCACGTTGTAGCAGGTGGTGCAGAACCGCACCAGCTCCTTGACCTTGCGCAGCGCACCGGCCAGCCGGTTCACGTCCGCCGGATCCGCCGACAGCACGTGGAAGGCGATCCGCTGGGCGCTCTTCGGGCCGACGCCCGGCAGCCGACCCAGCTCGTCGATCAGGTCCTGGATGGCACCCTCGTACATCTGCCGCTCAGAACCCGGGCAGGCCGAGGCCGCCCATCCCGCCGGTGACCGGGCCCATCTTCTGCTCGGTCAGCTCCCGGGCCGCCTCGGCGGCGTTGTGCAGGGCCGCGACGACCAGGTCCTCCAGGGTCTCCACGTCCTCCGGGTCGACCGCCTTCGGGTCGATCTTGATGCTCTTGATCTCACCGCTCCCGGACACGGTCGCGGTGACCAGCCCGCCGCCGGCGGTGCCGGTCAGCTCCGCCTCGGCCAGCTCGGCCTGGGCCTTGGTGATCTGCTGCTGCATCTTCTGCGCCTGCTTCAGCATCTGCTGCATGTTCGGCTGTCCACCTGGGCGCACGGATGGCTCCTTCTCACAGTCGTCTGGTCGGCCGCGCCCAGCCTAGTCGGGCGGCGGCACAGCTCCTCGGCGGTCGACGCGCGCTCAGCGCGCGTCCACCTCATCGATCTTCTCGGCGCCGAACACCTCGCGGAGCAGCTGGACCGCCTGCTCCTCGCTGGACTGCCGGGCGGTCCGCTCGTCGACCACGTCGTCCAGCGGCTCGTCGCCCGGGTCGAACCCCTCGTAGGCCGGGGCGGCCGGCATCGCCGGGCGGGCGCCCGGCCGGATCGGTCCGTCGAAGTCCGGGTCGTAGGGCGGCTCGCCGGCCCAGTCCGTGTCCGCGGTCGGGCGGGTCGGCTGGGCGACCCGCGCGCCCCGGCCCGGGCCGCCCCCCGCCGCGGCCGCCCGGGCCGCCGCGATCGCGCTGCTCTTCGGGGTGGTCGCCGTGGGCTGCGGCCGCGCGGCCGGCGTCCGGGCCGGTTTCGGTACGCCGGGAGCGGCCACCGCCGGGCCGCCGAGCCCGACCGGCGCGTTCCCGCTCAACGCGGCACCGCTGGCCGGCGTGGTGCCCCCGACCGAGCTGGCGCCCCCGACCGGCGTGGTGCTCCCGGCCGACGTGGTGCCCCCGACCGGCGTGGTGCTCCCGGCCGAGTTGGTGCTCCCGGCCGACGCGTTGCTCCCGGCGGACGCGGCGCTCCCGGTCAGCGCGTTGCTTCCGGTCGGAGGGACGCCCCCGGTCGGAGGGACGCCCCCGGTCGGCGCGGTGCCACCGGTGGACCCGGCAGAGCCGGTCGGTGCGGTGGTCGGCTCGGCGGTTGCCGCCCCGCCGGGACGGGCCGCCTCCGGCCAGTCGTCGTCGGCCGCCACCGGACCGGCAGCCGGTTGTCCGGCGCCGCCGGGTCGCGCCGGCTCCGGCCAGTCCTCCTCGTCGCCGGCCGGGTCGCCCCCGGCCGCCGGCGAGCCGTTGGCCGCCGGGCCGTCCGGTCGTCGGGCCGGGCCGGCGGGCCGGGCCGCTCCACCGGCATTACCGCGGGTCTCCGCCCCGGACGGAGCGGGCGGGGTGTCCGGGCCGGCCGCCGGGCGGCCCCCGGACGGGCGGGCCGGGCCGCCGATCGAGGCGGCGCCCCGCTCACCGGCCACCTCGCACCGGATCTGCCAGCGGCCGCCCAACTCCTCGTAGAGCGCTTCGAGCAGCAGGTCCGGCTCGTTGGAGAGCGCCTGCGCGTGGAACGGATAGCGGAAGGTGAGGACCATCGACTGGCCGTCCACCTCGCGGACGGTGGCCTCCCTGGCCCAGGCGGCCACCTTCTTGCTCTTCCGGCCCACCTTGCCGACGATCTCGGGCCAGACCCGGCGGGCTGCCACGGCGTCCACCGCACCCGGCGCGGCCGAGCCCGGGCGCGGCGGCTCGGGTGTGGCGGGATCGGGCAGCACCGCCGACGGCGGCACCGGACGGCGGGTGGAGCCCTCCGGCTGGGCGTCGGCCGCCATCGGGCCAGCACCGGACCGGTCGGCGGCGGCGGGAGGCTGCTCCGGCGAGGAGGCGGCCGGACGGGTCGAGGACGGCCGGGCACCCGCCGCCGCGGCGGCGGCCCTAGCGGCGGCCGCCCCGGCGGGGGCACCGGCAGCCGCCGGCAGGCCGGCGGTCCCCGGCTGAGACGCGGCGGCAGCCGCGGTCGGGGCGGGCGGCGCCGGGCGTACCTCCGGGGCGGGCACGACCGGCGCGGGGCCGGCGGCGGCCGGCGGCGGCTCGGCGGCGCCGAGGGTGAGCCGGCGTTCCATCCGCTCCAGGCGCTGGAGCAGGCCGCCGGTGGAGTCGTCCACGCCGGGCAGCAGCATCCGGGCGCAGACCAGCTCCAGCAGCAGCCGGGGCGCGGTGGTGCCGCGCATCTCGACCAGCCCGTTGTGCACGATGTCGGCGCACCGGGACAGGGTGGCCGGGCCGAGCCGCTGGGCCTGGGCGGCCATCCGCTCGATCTGGTCGGCCGGGCCGTCGATCAGGCCCTTGGCGGCGGCGTCCGGCACCTGTTGCAGGACGATCAGGTCACGCAGCCGCTCCAGCAGGTCGGAGGCGAACCGGCGGGAGTCGTGCCCGGCCTCGGCCACCCGGTCGATGGTCGCGTACGCGGCCGCGCCGTCCCCGGCGGCGAGCGCGTCACACATCTCGTCGATCAGCGCGGCGTCGGTGACCCCGAGCAGTGCGGCGGCCCGGGCGTAGCTGACCCCCTCCGGGCCGGCGCCCGCGATGAGCTGGTCGAGCACGGAGAGGCTGTCCCGCATGCTGCCCCCACCGGCGCGCACCACCAGGGGGAAGACCGCCGGCTCGACGGTCACCCCCTCCGCCTCGCAGAGCTGCTGCAGATAGGGGCGGACCACCTTCGGCGGGAACAGCCGGAACGGGTAGTGGTGGGTCCGCGACTTGATCGTGCCGAGGACCTTCTCCGGCTCGGTGGTGGCGAAGATGAACTTGACGTACTCCGGGGGCTCCTCGACCAGCTTGAGCAGGGCGTTGAAGCCGGCCGACGAGACCATGTGCGCCTCGTCGATGATATAGATCTTGAAGCGGCTGCGGGCCGGCGCGAAGAACGCCTTCTCGCGCAGCTCCCGGGCGTCGTCGACGCCACCGTGGCTGGCCGCGTCGATCTCGATGACGTCGATCGACCCGCCGCCGTCGGGGGCCAGCCCGCGGCAGGACTCGCACTGGCCGCACGGCTCCGGGGTGGGGCCCTGCTCGCAGTTGAGCGAGCGGGCCAGGATGCGGGCGCTGGAGGTCTTGCCGCAGCCACGCGGGCCGGAGAAGAGGTAGGCGTGGTTGAGCCGGCCGCTGCGCAGCGCCTGCGACAGCGGCTCGGTGACCTGCTCCTGGCCGATCATCTCGGCGAAGGTACGGGGCCGGTACTTGCGGTAAAGGGCCAGTGCCACCCGTACCGCCTCCTCTCGACCGAGCCATTCTGCGCCGGTCAGGCGCGGGTGACCACCCACCACCCCGTGACCTGACCCGCAGGAACGTTACCGGCACCCGGAGACAGAAAGGCCTCCCGTGCACCCGGCAGAGCTCGCTTATCCTTGCTGCCTTCCGGCCCTGGGGAGGTTCACGAGATACCGCCGCACGGGAGGTGCCGCCAAGCCTACCCGACCCGGCGTGGATCTTCAGGGGGTGGTGGGGTGGTCGGGCCGCCGGGGACCTGTATCCTGGCTCGCGGAGGATTCGCCTAGAGGCCTAGGGCGCACGCTTGGAAAGCGTGTTGGGTTAACACCCTCACGAGTTCGAATCTCGTATCCTCCGCCATCGACGAAGGGCCGACCCGGTCAGGGACCGGCCCTTCGTCGTCGCCACGGTCGCTCCCGGCTCAGTTGTCGTCGCACTCACCCGGTTCCGGCCCATCTGTCGGCCCCCGCGTCGGACTCCCCCGGCCGGCGCGGCAGGTCGCCCCGGCGCAGCCGGTGCAGGGCGTCGTGCGCAGCCGGTGCCGGGCGTCGTACGGCCGGCCCTGGCGGGCGATTGTCTGCCGGACAAGGCCGTGCTTGGCTTATCACATGACGAAGCGCGGGGTGCTGTCTGCTGTCGGCGGGGTGCTTGCCGCCGCCGGAGCGGCGGCAGGTGTCGCGGCAGTCCAGGCCAGCGCGGGTGGCGTTTACCTCCTCGGCTTCGTGGTCATGATGGCCGGTGGCCTCATGGTCGCGAAGGCGAGAAGGCTCGGTCTCCCGGCGCGGCGTACGTGATCGGTGGACGGTCAACGGCTGTCCACGCGGCCGGTGGACACTCTCGTAGGGGTCCTGAGCAGTCCACCCGACAGCCTGCGGCGAGGTGAGCTGATCAGCCAGGACGTGTCGACCGGCCGCCCCGGACCGAGGTCCGACTGGTTGATCTTCGGTGCTGGCAGCGTGGCTAGGGTGACGCCATGATCGACTTTGCGAACGGCTTCGTGTTCAAACTGCATCCGTGCAATCCAGCCGACATCGCCCCCGCGGTCGCGCCACTGCTGATTCCTGGCGAGCAGATGGTCTCGTGCTTCAAGGCTGTTCGGGACTTCGTTGTGTTCACGGACAAGCGCCTGATCGCGGTCAACGTTCAAGGAATCACGGGCAAGAAGCGAGACTTCACGTCCCTCCCCTACAACAAGATCCAGGCGTTCTCGATCGAGACCGCCGGCACCTTTGACCTCGACGCCGAACTCGACCTGTGGTTCAGCGGACTCGGCAAGGTTCGGCTGGAGTTCAAGGGCAACTCGGCCATCCGGCAACTCGGTCAGATGGTTGCCTCCTACGTGCTCTGAGCAGGGCCTGGACCTGGTTCGGCGGCGCCCTGGCCGCCCCCACCCCTCGCGGGTTCGAATCTCGTCTCCTCCACCGTCGACCAGGGCCGGCTCCCGCGGGGAAGCCGGCCCTTCGCCTATCTACCGCCCGGTCCGATGGGTCAGCCCAGGACGGAGACCGACGAGCGGGCACCGACGGTGCCGGTGATCAGGCGCACGAACGGGGTCTGCCGGTCCGGCCCGGTGACCAGCCGGACCGAGAGGTAGTCGACGCCGCTGGCCAGGTAGAGCGCGGTCCGCATGCCGGCACCGCTCACGATCCACTTTCCGCCACCGCCGGCCCGCTGGAAGGCACCACCCTCGATGTTCGCCACCGACGCGGCGACATAGAAGCCGGCCGAGTCCCCGTCGCTGCTACCGAACCCGGTCGAGTCGGCGGTGCAGCCGGAGATCGTGCAGTTGGCGGCGCGGATCTCGAACCCGTTGCCGGCGGTGTCCTGCGCCTCGCACCCCACCACAGTGGCACGGGCGGACTCGATCTTGAAGCCGGGAGCGACCGCCGTGGAGGTGCCGGTGCCGTACACCTTGCTGCCCCAGATCTTGATGTTGCCGCCGCTGATCAGGTAGCCGCCGGCGTCGCCGCCCTGGGCCGAACACCCGCTGACGAAGCCGTCGGAGGACTGGAGGTTGTAGGCCCAGCCGCCCGCGTTCTCGACCCGGCAGTCGGTCACCTTGAACTCGCGCTGCCCGCCGACGTACGTGCCGCCGAGGTAGATGCCGTCGCCGGTGGTCCGGGTGACGAAGACCCGGGTCAGCCACGGCGCCGGGTCCGGCCCGTACGTGGTGGGGGTCGCGTTCATCTGGAAGTTGACCCCGTTGGCCACCAGGTTGGCCCCGTCCAGCCCGATGTCGCTGACGCACTGCCGGGAGGCGCCGACCGCGCCCAGCGCCGCAGTCCAGGGGTTGATCACCAGGGCCGACCCGCTGAAGCCGGTGTCCGCGCGCAGCATGGTGACCAGGGGGCCGGCCCCGATCAGCGCCTGCTTGTCGCCGAGCACCACCGGGGACTTGAGCTTGTACTGGCCGGGCGCCACGAAGACGGCCTTCATCGAGGCGCTGCCCAGCGCGGCGTTGATGGCGGCCTGGGCGCCGACGGTGGTGTTCACCTCGTAGGTGGCGCCGGAGCCGGCGGGGCCGACCCACGGGATGGCGCCGGTGGAGGCCAGCGCGGCGGCCTGCGCGGGGGTGATGCCACCGAGCGCCGGTGCGGCGACGGCGGCGGCGCCGGCACTGACCGCGGCGGCCCGCAGCAGAGAACGCCGGTCGGAACGCTTGTCCTGCATGTTTCCTCCTGGGGGTTGTCTCGCCCGGGTGGACGAGGTGCGGCGGCGGCGCCACCGGCCCCGGAGGATGCGAACGGTCGGCGCGCGGCCCGGCGGGTGCCGGGCTGCGCGCGGTGCTATTCGTCTGTGGTGGATCCCCCGTGGCAGCGGCGTTACCGGCGCTGCATCGCGGGTCATCATTCCAGCCGCCCGTCGATCCGTCTGCCCGGCGAAACGGACGTTCCGCCGACCGTCGGGAGAGCGGGCCCCCGGCCAGCGGGAGCGGGCCGGCCGGCCAGCGTGAGCCCGCCGTCGCGGCCCGACCGCACACCCCGGGGCGCGACCCACACGCCCCCGGTACGGTGCGGTGGGTGCGACGCTGACGGCCTTCGCGCCGACGATCCCCCGCCACACACCGAGGCCGCACCGTCGTACACATGTTCCATCCACAGCCTGTGGACGCCCGGGAGATCGGATGAGTTACCAGCTCAGCGCGGTGGTCGCCGACGTCGAGCTGCTGCGCGAGCAGACCGCCGACCTGGACCACGCGGTGCTCGCCGCGCTCCGGCAGGACTTCGCGCTGCTGCCGATCACCCCGCAACTGGTTGAGGAGTTGACCGGCCACCTGCCCGACTTCACCACTGGCGAGGTCTCCCCGGAGCAGCCGTTCCGGCTCGTCCTCGCACCGGACCGGGCCGGTGACGGGGTCCGCGAACGGCGCGACGGGCAACCGGCCGCCAGCCGCCCCGCAACGGCGCCCGGCGAGAGCGCGGCCGACCCGCCACCGCCGGCCGGGCCGGACCTGGCGGAGCTGCTGGCCCGGTGGTCCCGGCGAGGGCCGGTGGCGTACCTGGAGGCGGAGTTCGCCGGCGGGCTGGGCCACCAGGCGGCGGCCGTGTGGCTGGGCGGCGGGCTGAGCTGGGGGCCGTGCGTCGACCGGGCCCTGGACCGGCCGCGCGCCGAGTGGCCGATCAACGCGGCGCTGGCCCGGCTCGGCGCCGAGCCGGGGCCGTGGATCGACTACTTCGCCGAGCTGGGCCTGCACCTGGAGCGGGACACCGCCGGCTGGCTCGCGCACGGCCGCCGCGGGCTCTCCGCCGACTACTGGGACGAGCTCGCCGAGGAATGGGAACTCCGGCAATCCGCCCCGCACCAGCAACCTCCTTCCCCCGGTCCCGTTGTGGACTGGGGGAATGCATGAAACTACGGCAATTCGGCTTCATCGCCGCGCTCATGGCGGCCGCTTCGATCGCCGGCAGCGGCGTCCGTCCACAAGGGCCGGAGGTGCCGGCCCGCCCGGTCGGCGCCGCGGAGGTGGTCGGCCTCGGCGGGCTGCGCAACGTCGAGTTCGGCGACACCGAGCAGGAGCTGACCCGGCGCGGGGTGCTGCGGACGGACGAGGACGCGTGCGGACCGACGCTGGCCGGGCACGAGGCGGTCAGCCCGATCTTCGCCGGCGACCGCCTGGTCCTGCTCTGGCTCGGCGATCCGCTGAGCACGCCCGAGGGGATCAGCGTCGGTACCCCGGTGACCGAGGTGCGCGACACCTTCCCGGCGGCGGTCGAGCTGGCCGCCCCGCAGAACTCGTACCGGTTCGACGGGCTGCTCGCCCGCGACGGCGACCGCGCGTACCTCTTCCTGCACGACGGCATGACGGTCCGGAAAATCATCGCCGGGTACGCGGACTGGGCGCGCCGCCTCTTCGACGAGGGCTACGGCCCCTGTTGACCGGGCCTACCATGACGCAGTGCTGCTCGCTGACTGGTTGTCCGATGCCTGGGCACGGACCCAGACGGTGCGGGTCCTGCAAGGTGGTGCGAACGGCGGCCCCTTGGCCCATCGTCAGGTGCTGGTTGAACTGGTCGGCCGGGCTCGAATCACCAGGGCGCGGGACCTCACTACGAACGGGCGGTTCACCGGCGGCATCTGCCGATGCCTGGGAAGTGTGACGCTTGCCCTGTACGACAGCGACGACACGGTCATCGGAAGCGCCACCATCCACGGGCACGGCAGCGTCGCGTGGGAGCGATCCAGGTTCGCCAACGACGTGGACGTTGCTGAGCCCACCGCCCTGACCCTGTTCCTGTCCGAGTGCGGCGTCACCGGGATCCTCGTGACCCTGTTCACCGGCCTCGCCATGACCCTCGGGTACTACGAGCAGCCCAAGGAACCCCAGTTCCGTCCCGCCGGCCGCCCGGCGTTGCTGGCAACCCGGCAAGTGCCTGAGGTGCTCCGCGGCGAACTGGTCGGCATCGCCGGCAACACCGCCGCGGAGCTTCCCGAGGAGCGGGTAGCTGAGCTTGCGCGGCGACTTGCCCACGTCGAGCCAGATCCAGGCGCTCGGGCTGACTCGCTGCTGAACTGGCTGGGGCGACTGTCGTATCCCACGGAAGCGCTCTGGGGGGAAGGCGTCCTCGTGCGTCGGCTGCTGGCCACGCTCCCTGAGCCGACCATCACGGCTGCCGCGGCGGCAGGCGAGCCGATGGTGACCCTGGGTGCGCTCAACTGGGCAGCTCACCAGCCAGACGACCGCACGATCGCCGCCGCGATCGCGCCCGCCCTGCGCCGCTTGCTGCCCTGAGGGCAGTACCGCCTCCGCTTACCTGGACGAGGTGTAGGGCAACTCGGCCAGGCGTGCAGGGCGCAGCCCACAACGGAGACGGCACGGAGACCACAAGCGGAACGCCCGGTACGATCCTCGCGGATCGACCGGGCGTTCTCGCTGTTCACGAGCGGTGGCGGCGGGATTTGAACCCGCGGAGGGCGTAAACCCTCACACGCTTTCGAGGCGTGCTCCTTAGGCCACTCGGACACGCCACCGCCGAGTAGGGTACAGGACCCCGGGTCTGGACGCCGAACCGGTATCCCCGGGCCCGGCCTGGCAGGATCGTTGCCATGAGTACGCACATCGGCGCTGAGCCGGGAGAGATCGCCGAGCGGGTCCTGATGCCGGGTGACCCGCTGCGGGCCAAGTGGATCGCGGAGACCTACCTCGAGGACGCCCGCTGCTACACGACGGTTCGCGGCATGCTGGGCTTCACCGGCCGGTGGAACGGCGTCGAGGTCTCCGTCCAGGGCTCCGGCATGGGCATGCCCTCCGCCTCGATCTACGCCCACGAGCTGGTCACCGAGTACGGCGTGAAGACGCTGATCCGGGTCGGTTCCTGCGGCGCCCTCGCCGAGGACCTCCAGCTGCGGGACGTGGTGGCGGCGATCGGCTCGTCCACCGACTCGAACATGAACCGGATGCGCTTCGACGGGCTGATCGACTACGCCCCGGTGGCCGACTTCGGGCTGCTGCGCACATCGGTCGAGGTGGCCGAGCGGCGCGGCATCAGCATGCGGGTCGGCCCGATCCTGGCGGCGGACGCCTTCTACACCGACCGGCCCGACCTCTACGACCGGCTGGCCGACTACGGGGTGCTCGCGGTGGAGATGGAGTCGGCGGCGCTCTACACGATCGCGGCCCGGTTCAAGGCTCGGGCGCTGACCATCCTGACGGTCAGCGACCACATCAAGACCGGCGAGAAGACCACCTCGGCGGAGCGCGAGCAGACCTTCAGCCAGATGGTCGAGATCGCCCTGGACACCGCCATCGCCTGACCCGTCCCGGTTCTTTCCGTCCGCCCCGCCACCATCCCGGTGGCGGGGCGGACGCGTTCCACGTCACATAAATTAATACGACCGGTCGGTCTTATTTTGGTTTACGCTGCCCGCATGACCCTCGACGGCCGCGTCGCCCGCGGCGACCGCACCCGCCGCGCCGTGCTGGACACCGCGGTGGCGCTGGCCACCGAGGTCGGCCTCGACGGCCTCTCCCTCGGCCAGCTCGCCGACCGGCTGGAGGTGAGCAAGTCGGGCCTCTTCGCGCACTGGCGCTCGAAGGAGGCGCTCCAGCTCGCCACCGTCGACCGGGCCGTGGCCCAGTGGCAGGAGCGGATCATCGAGCCGGCCCTGCGCGCCCCCCGGGGCGTACGCCGGCTGCGGGCCCTGCACGAGGCACGGATCGACTTCTACGCCGCCCGGGTGCTCCCCGGCGGCTGCTTCTTCGCCAACACCGAGTTCGAGTACAACGTGCGTCCCGGCCCGATCCGGGACCGGCTCGCCGAGGCGTTCCACCGCTGGACCGCCTTCCTCGAACGGCTCGTCCAGGAGGCCGTCGACCTCGGCGAGCTCCCCGCCGACCTGGACGTCGCGCAGCTCGCCTACGAGATCGACGCGTTCGGTATCAGCGCCGTGATGCGCTCCCGGCTGCTCGACCCGGACGCCACCTACCGGCACGCCCGCCTGGGCCTGCTGAACCGGCTGTGCGCGCTCAGCCCCGACCCGACCCTGCTAACGGAAGGCCCGTCATGAGCCACCAGTTCGGTCACGTCGAGCACGTCACCGTGCACTTCGACGACCTCGACGCCATGGGCATCCTGCACAACGCCCGGTACGCGGTGCTGCTGGAGCGCGCGCTCACGCCGTACTGGACCGAGCGGGGCATCGCCTTCTCGGCCGGGCGGCACAGCGCCCCCGACGTGTTCCACGCCGTACGCGAGTTCGCCATCACCTACCACGCCCCGGTCACCGGGGTCGGCGCGCTGGCGGTGCACTTCTGGCTGGAGCACTTCGGCACCAGCAGCGCCCGGTACGCCTTCGAATTCCGCTCACCGGACGGCGGCACGCGGTACGCCGACGGCACCCGCTCGATCGTCCGGCTGGACCCGGCCACGCTGCGCCCGACCGCCTGGACCGAGGCCGCCCGGGCGGTCGCCACGACCCTGCTGCGCCCCGCCGCCCTGCCCGCCTGACCGACCCACCCGACGCTGCCGAGCCGCGGCCCGGGCCCACCGGAATCAGCGGAGCCCGGGCCCGCCGGAATGAGCGGAGCCCGGGCCGACCGGAATCAGCGGAGCCCGGGCCCGCCGGAATGAGCGGAGCCCGGGCCGACCGGAATCAGCGGAGCCCGGGACTACCGGAAGAAGGCGCGGAGCAAGGCGGCGCTCTCGGACTCGAGCACGCCGCCGTAGACCTCGGGGCGGTGGGGCAGGCGGCGGTCGCGCAGCACGTCCCAGAGCGAGCCGACCGCGCCGGTCTTCGGCTCCCAGGCGCCGAAGACCACCGTCGAGATCCGGGCCAGCGCGATCGCGCCGGCGCACATCGTGCACGGCTCCAGGCTCACCACCAGCGTGCAGCCCTCCAGCCGCCAGTGCCCCAGCCGCTCGGCGCCCCGCCGCAGCGCCAGCACCTCGGCGTGCGCGGTCGGGTCCCCGGTCAGCTCCCGCTCGTTGCGCCCGATGGCCAGCTCGGCGCCGTCCGGGCCGTAGAGCACCGCGCCGACCGGGACGTCCTCCACCGCGTCGGCACCGTCGTCCGGGCCGGTCACCGCGACCTCCAGGGCCCGGCGCATCCACAGCTCGTGCCGCTGCCGGCGGCCCACGCCACCGGGGTCGGCCAGCCCTTCCTGCGCGCCCGGACCGACCCGGCCCGGGCGGCCCGGAGTGGGCTGCCCCGGGCGTACGGTCTCCAGCGCCGGGTCGGTGGCGTCGGCCGGCTCGCCGCCACCGGTCCAGAACGGGCCGGACGGCTCAGATCTCACGCAGCTCCTCGACCTCGTCCGCGCAGCCGAGGACCTGGCAGATCTCGGCGGTGACGTCGGCCGGCATCATGCCGTCGTGGCCGCAGAGGGCGAGCAGCTTGGGCGCGGGGATCCCCAGGTCGGCGAGGAGGTCGGCGTCGCCCACCGGGTCGGCCTCCGGGTCCACCGCCGGCTGCTCGGACTCGTCCCCGCCGGCCGCCGCCCGGGGCTCCTCGGCCTCCTCCAGCCCGGTGACCGACGTCTTCAGGTCCCCGACCAGCAGGACGCCGAGCCGCGACTCCTCGGCGTACGCCGAGTCGGAGCCGAAGATCCGCAGGTCCTCCCCCTCGTCCAGGCGCAGGATCACCAGGTACGTGTCGTCGGCCTCGACGAAGAGCAGCGACAGGTCGGCGTCCGGCTCGGCGTCGCGGAGCCGGTCGGCGACCTCCTCGATGTCGGTGACGCCCCGCAGGCTCACCTCTTCGGCGGACCAGCCGCCCTCGACGCGCGCCACGGCAGCAGCGAAGTACGACACGATCCCCCCAATTTGGCCTCGGCAGCATGCCGACTCGTCACGCGATGCACGTTAACCGGTCGGGTCGGCAGGCGACCGGTCAACGCCCCGAAGGGCCGGCCGATCCCGGAGAAAGTCGGTCAGCCGGCGATCCGCCGGCGGGTGGCGATGAGCTGGCGCAGATGCTCGGTGCGTACCCGCTGCGGCCGCTCGCGCTGACGTACCGTGCGGGCGCCGGCCAACTCGGCGAGGAGTTGCAGGCGGCGGCGGCTCCGCTCGGGATCGAGCCGCGGCGGGGTGGTCCAGGCCATACCGCGAGGGTGGACCGTCACCGCGGGTACGTCAAGGGGCGTTCGCTACGCAGCGGAGGCGTCACCCGAGGTCACCAGAGTGGCCAGTTTCCGCTCTGCGCCCAGCGCACCGCGACGACCGCCGCGGCGATGCTCCAGCCGCCGGCGGTGACGATCGCGACGCCGGTCGCCACCCCCCGGTCGCCGTACCGGACCAGGGCGGCGGCGGCCAGCCAGGCCAGCGTGCCGCCGATCAGCGTCCACCAGGCATAGCCCGGCACATCCCGCCCGAGCAGGCCGAACAGCAGCAGCCAGGCGAAGGCCGTCACCGCGCCGGAGGCCACCCCGGCGCCGGTGACCGGGTGCGGCTCCCGCCAGACGGGCCGCATCGGCGCGCCGGCCGGGAAGAGCCCCGACGGGGCCCGTGGCACCGGCCGGGCCGGGCCGGGGCCGGTCTCGCCGGGTCCCGCGTGCCACCCGCTCATCGCCCCTGCTCCCTTCACGGACCGTGCACCCCCCGAGGTCACGCTGAGCGACCGTCTCGGGGCCGGCTCCGGCGTTCGTCCCCACCGTACTTCTCTGCCAGGATGACCGGATGCGCTCGCGATCGACCGGCCGCCGTCCGCGCCCCGCGTTACCGGTCCTGCTGCTGCTCGTCCCGGTCCTGGCCGCCGGCTGCGCCCCCGACGCCGGCGGCCCGGCCGGCCCGGGGAGTTCCTGGCAGGGTCCGAGCGGGCCGGTCACCGCCGAGCAGCCCGCCGCGTCGCCGTCGGCGGCGCCCGGCACCGCGTCGCCCACCCCGTCGGCCAGCCGTACGCCGCCGCGGCACGTGTTCCCGGTCCGGGCGGGCAACGTGGCCTTCCACCCGACCCACTCCGCCTACCCGGGGACGGACATCTTCGCCGACTGCGGCGAGCCGGTGGTGGCAGTCACCGACGGCCGGATCCTCGAGGTGAGCCGGGTGGACCGGTTCCGCCGGAGCGGCCCGCTCGGCCCGTACAACGGAGGGCTGTCGGTCTCGCTGCTCGGCGACGACGGGGTCCGCTACTACGGCTCGCACCTGAGCGCGATCGCCGCCGGCATCGACGCCGGGGTCCGGGTCCGGGCCGGCCAGCAACTCGGCAAGGTAGGCCACACCGGCAACGCCAACAACGTCTGCCACCTGCATTTCGGCCTCTCCCCGAAGTGCACCGGGCAGAACGACTGGTGGATCCGGCGGGGCGTGGTCTGGCCGGCGCCGTACCTGACCTCGTGGCGGGGAAAGGGCAACCGGGGGCCGGCCGCCGAGGTGGCGGCCTGGCAGCGGAAGCACGGCTGCCCGAAGGCGCCGGGGACGGGCGCCGGCGGCGGCTGACCGGTCCACTCCCGACACCCGGGGCGGGACGCCCCGCGGCCGGCGGTGTGGACGCGTAGGTTGCAGGTCATGACTGCCCGGGATCCCATCGCCGACCTGCGCCGGATCGCGTTCCTGCTGGAGCGGGCCAACGAGGCCACCTACCGGGTCCGGGCGTTCCGGTCGGCCGCCAAGACGCTCGGCGCGCTGCCGGCGGCGGAGGTGGCCGAGCGGGCCCGGACCGGGAAGCTCACCGAGCTGTCCGGCGTCGGCGACGTCACCGCCCGCTGTGTGGCCGAGTCGCTGGCCGGCGAGGAGCCGGTCTACCTGCGCCGGCTGGTCGCCACCGAGGGCACCGACCTGGACGCGGCGGCGCAGCAGCTGCGGGACGCGCTGCGCGGCGACTGCCACACCCACTCCGACTGGTCCGACGGCGGCTCCCCGATCGAGGAGATGGCGCTGGCCGCGGTCGAGCTGGGCCACGAGTACGTGGTGCTCACCGACCACTCGCCCCGGTTGACGGTGGCCCGGGGCCTGACCGCGGCCCGGCTGCGCCAGCAGCTCGACCACGTGGCGGCGGTCAACGAGGCGCTGCCGAAGGGGTTCCGCATCCTCACCGGCATCGAGGTGGACATCCTCGCCGACGGGTCGCTGGACCAGGACGAGGAGCTGCTCGCCCGCCTCGACGTGGTGGTCGGCTCGGTGCACAGCGGCCTGAGCGACGACCGGGCGAAGATGACCCGGCGGATGCTGGCCGCGGTGGCCAACCCGCACCTGGACATCCTGGGCCACTGCACCGGGCGGATGGTGTCGTCCCGGCCGGCCGGGGTGACCGGCCCGGGCGACCGGGGGCACCGGGCGCGTACCCGCAAGGAGAGCGACTTCGACGCGGACGCGGTCTTCGCGGCCTGCGCGGAGCACGGCGTCGCCGTCGAGATCAACTCCCGGCCGGAGCGGCAGGACCCGCCGAAGCGGCTGATCCGCCGGGCGCTGGAGGCCGGCTGCCGGTTCGCCATCAACACCGACGCGCACGCCCCGGGGCAGCTCGACTGGCAGCGGTTCGGCTGCGAGCGGGCGGCGCTCTGCGGCGTACCGGCGAACCGGGTGGTCAACACCTGGACGGCCGACCGCCTGGTGAAGTGGACGTCCGGCCGCCGCTGACCGGTGGCCGGGCCACCACGGTGGCGGCGGCCCGGCGTGCGGTCAGCGGCCGGCGGGCACCGGCGCCGGGCTGACGGCGTCGACGGCCGGGGCCGGGCGACGCCGGCCCAGCATGCCCTGGGCCACCGCCACGCCGAGCAGCACCACCAGCGCGCCGACCGGCTGGTGCCAGTTCATCCGCTCGCCCAGCACGACCGCCCCGACCAGCACCGCGAACACCGGGATCAGGTAGGTGACGGTGGAGGCGGTGCTCGCCCCGGCGAGCCGGATGTTGCGCAGGTTGATCACGAAGGCCAGGCCGGTGCCGAGCATGCCGAGCGCCAGCACGCTGCCCAGCACCCGGCCGGAGAGCCCGGCCGGCGCCGGCGGGGCGCCGGCCACCAGCGGCGCGACCACCGCGAGCTGCGCCGTCGCGACCAGCAGCTGGGCCGCCGAGAGCGACAGCCCGGAGTACGCGGTGTCGGCGATGAACTTCTTCTGGTACGGGATGGCCACGCCGTAGCAGGCCGCCGCCCCCAGGCACATCAGCTGGCCGAGGAAGTGCGAGCCGCCGACGCCCTCCCAGACGCCGAGCACCACCAGCACCCCGGCGAAGCCCAGCCCCAGGCCGACGGCCCGGCGCACGGTCAACCGCTCGGTGCGGAACACCAGGACGGCCAGCGGCAGCACGATCAGCGGGGTGGTCGCGTTCCAGATCCCGGCGAGCATCGACTCGACCCGCTGCTCGCCGAAGCCGAACAGGGTGAACGGCAGGGCCACGCCGAACGCGGCGACCACCACCAGGTGCGCCCACACGCGGGGTTCCCGGGGCAGCCGGTCGCGCAGCACGGCCAGCACCACGAGCAGGGTCACCGCGCCGGTGGCGACCCGGTAGAGGGTGAGGTGCAGGGGGTGCAGCTCGGTCACCCCGACCTTGATGAACAGGAAGCTCGAACCCCAGATCACACCGAGGGCGAGGAAGCCGGGCAGCCAGCTTCGCAGCGGGGCTCGGTCAGGAGTGAAGTCGCCGGTCACTCATGACACTCTGCCGCAGGGGTACGACGAAGTCGCGCGAAAATCGGACCACGTGTCGGCCGCCACAGCGACTCCGGTGCCCCGCCCGTCGTACCCACCGGCGGGCCCACCCCGAACGCGACAAAGAGGCTCGACAACGGGGCGGTACGGTCACGTAGGGTCGCAGGGTGGGACGAATCGATGACCTCGCCAACCGCTACGTGGCCGACTGGGCCCCGCTGAGCCCGACCGGCGCCACCTACGTCGGCATCGCCGGCTACGACGACCAGCTCGACGACCTGACCCCGGAGGGATACGCCGCCCGCGCCGACCTGACCCGGCGCGCCCTGGCCGACCTCGACGTGACCGAGCCGGACACCGAGGCCGAGCGGACCGCCAAGGAGGCGATGCAGGAGCGCCTCGGTCTGGAGCTCGCCCGGCACGAGGCCGGCGAGACCACCAGCGAGGTCAACGTGATCGCCAGCGGGCTGCACGACCTCCGGATGGTCTTCGACCTGATGCCGACCGAGGGCGAGGACGCCCGCGCCAACATCGCGGCCCGGCTCAACCGCTTCCCGGCCGCCCTGGAGGGCTACAAGCGGACGCTGCGCGAGGCCGCCCAGGCCGGGCAGGTCAGCTCCCGGGCGCAGCTGACCGAGGTCGCCAAGCAGTGCGACATCTGGACCGACCCGGACGGCGACAACTTCTTCCACGGGCTGGTCGAGCGGCTCGGCGCGGCCGGGGCGCTCGACGCCGACCTGCGCAAGGGCGCCGCCGCGGCGACCGCCGCCACCGCCGAGTTCGGGCAGTTCCTCCGCTCCGAACTGGCCCCGCGGGGCCGGGAGAAGCAGGCCGCCGGCCGGGAGCGGTACGAGCTGGCCTCGCAGTACTTCCTCGGCGCCCGGGTCGACCTCGACGAGACGTACGCCTGGGGCTTCGCGGAGCTGGCCCGGCTGGAGGGTGAGATGCGGGCGGTGGCCGCCCGGATCGTCGGGCCCGGCGCCACCATCGACGAGGCCGTCGCGGCGCTCGACGCCGACCCGGCGCGCACCATCCAGGGCAAGGAGGCGTTCCGGGACTGGATGCAGGCGCTGGCCGACAAGGCGATCAGCGAGCTGCACGGCACCCACTTCGACATCCCGGAGCAGGTCCGCCGGATCGAGTGCTGCCTGGCCCCGACCAGTGACGGCGCGATCTACTACACCGGCCCGAGCGAGGACTTCTCCCGGCCCGGCCGGATGTGGTGGGCGGTGCCGCAGGGCGTCACCGACTTCTCCACCTGGCGCGAGGTGACCACCGTCTACCACGAGGGTGTGCCCGGCCACCACCTCCAGGTCGCCCAGACGGCGGTCCGCGCCGAACTGCTCAACCGCTGGCAGCGGCTGCTCTGCTGGGTCTCCGGGCACGGTGAGGGCTGGGCGCTCTACTCGGAGCGGCTGATGGACGAGCTGGGCTACCTGGAGGACCCGGGTGACAAGCTCGGCATGCTCGACGGCCAGGCGTTCCGGGCGGCCCGGGTGATCGTCGACATCGGCATGCACCTGGAGCTGGAGATTCCCCGGGACAACCCGTTCGGCTTCCACCCGGGCGAGCGGTGGACGCCGGAGCTGGGCTGGGAGTTCATGCGGGCGCACTGCCGGGTGCCGGACGAGAACCTGCGCTTCGAGCTGAACCGCTACCTGGGCTGGCCCGGGCAGGCGCCCTCGTACAAGGTGGGGGAGCGGATCTGGCTGCAGGCCCGGGAGGAGGCGAAGGCCCGCAAGGGCGCCGACTTCGACCTGAAGGAGTTCCACCGGCAGGCGCTGGATCTCGGCTCGCTGGGGCTCGACCCGCTGCGCCAGGCGCTGGCCCGGCTGTAGCCGCCGCCTCCGGGTCCCCGGCCGGGGACCCGGACACCGGCCCGGTACGACGAACGGCCGGGAGTCGGAGGATCACCTCCGGCTCCCGGCCGCGGTCGTTCGGGATCAGGCCAGGTCGAGGTGGAGCCGCGGCTTGGCGGTCAGCCGGTTGCAGTCGACGAAGGCCAGGTCGATCGTCGGGTCGGTGAAGGTGATCGGGATCGGCGAGGTGATCGGGATGCCGTCCGGGAACGGCAGGTCCGGGGTCAGCGTGATCTTGATGCCGAGCAGGTAACCGACGAAGCGGGTGGCGTAGAAGGCCACGTCGCCCTGGACGGTGAGCCGGTCGGTGACGTACCGCTGGCGCTTGCCGGCGGGGCCGTCGGCCAGCAGGACGAAGTCGTCGGTCACCGCCTTCTCCATGCTGAACTTCAGCACCTTGAGCGTGCCGTCCCCGGTCGGCAGGTCGACGACCCCGTCGAAGTGCAACCCGGTCATGGTCACCTTCGAGCCGGTCAGCTTCGAGGGCTGACCGGCCACCCGGGGCTGGTTCGCCTCGGCGGCGATCTTCGGCAGCGGCTCGCCCGCCTCGACCGGCTTCGGCTTGGCCGGGGTCGGCCGGTCGCAGATGCTGGGCTTGGCCGGCCTGGTCGGCTTGGCCGGGGAGGTGACCTTCGGCGTCGGCGCGGCGCTGGTCGGGCCGCCGGTCGGGGCGGCGCCGGTGGCCGTCGGCTCGGGCGTGGGCGCCGGGCTGCTCGCCGCCGCCTCCGGCTCGTCGCCGCCGGTGAACAGGCCGGTGATGCCGTCGATGATGTTGGTCAGCAGGTTGCCGGAACTCTTCTCCTCGGCCGGCTCGGCGCTGGCCTTGGCACTGGCCGCCGGGGACGCGGAGACGGTCCGCTCCGGCCTCGCCGGGGCGCTGCTGGTGGTGGGGCAGGCGGCCGGGGCGGCGATCGCCGGTTCCTGATCGCGCAGCCCGAGCAGGCCCACGGTCGACACGCTGGCGAGCACCAGCAGGATCGCGTACAGCTTGGGGTCGCGGCGGCCGTCGCCCTCGCGGGCGTCGGGTCCGACGGCCGGCAGCACCTCGGTGCTGTCGGCCGACCCGCGGGGCTCGCCCGGGGCCGGCTCCCGCAGCGGGTTGCGCGGCTCGGGCAGCGTGTCGGTGAGCACCCCGGTCGTCTCGTCCTCGCGCTGCCGGGGCAGCAACTCGTCGACCAGGGCGGGCTCGTCACCGTCGGTCTCCTCGGCCGGCTCCGCCTCGGCGGGGGCCGCGGCCTCCTCGGCGGGGGCGGCCGGCCGCTTCCGCGGCACCCAGGCGAAGCCGAGCGCGCTACCGATCATGCCGAGCAGCAGGCCGATGAAGAAGCCGCCGAGGTTGACTCCGATCAGCGAGTAGAGCGCGGTGATCGCCGCCACGATCGCGTAGAACATGCGCTGGGCGGGGCTGAACCAGAGCAACATCCCGCAGGCGATCAGGATGACCGGGATCAGCCAGGACAGGAAACCGGTCGGCCCCATCTGGAAGGTGAGGCCGCCGAGGCTCATCTGCGTGGTGCCGAAGATCTCCAGGCCGGCCAGCGCCGTGAAGAGGCCACCCCAGAAGGGCCGTTCCCGCCGCCACCGGCGGAACCCACCCCACGCCTGCCCGAGCCGGCTGGGCCGCGCATGCTGCGTCTCGGTGGTTGTCACGTGTTCCTCCTGGCGGTGCTGGCGGTGCTGTCAGGGCGGTGGAACAGAGTCGAGGCCCGCGGAGGGCGCCCTCCGCGGGCCTCGACATCAGATCAGAAGCATTCCTTGGCGGCCGCGCCCACGTTCACCTTGAGCTTGAGGCCGTTCAGGGTGAAGACGCCGGCGCTGGTGGAGCGGGCCACCTGCTGCAGGTCGTTGATGACGACCTTGTCGGCGCTCTGGCCGAAGGACTTCGGCGTGGCGGACGCGTTCAGGTCGGTCGCGTCGCGGCCGATCTTGATGTTGGTGAACTCCGCGTCGCCCTCGAGGGAGTCCATGTCGATCAGCAGCCCGCTGGCGGTCGCCGGGTTGCCGCCACCACCGGCGTTGATGGTCAGCACGACCGGCAGGTCCGGCACCTTGACCGACTGGCAGAGGTCGTACAGCTTGGCGTTGGAGATCTCGGAGACGGCCACCGGGTGCACGGTGCCGTCCTTCTCCTTGGCGAAGCCGCCGTACTGCTTGAAGCCGTCGCCCTCCAGCTTCGAGGCGCCGACCTTGAAGGTCTGGCCCGAGACGGCGAACGAGGCGGCGATCGCGCCGTTCGCCATGCCCAGCACGATGCCGCCGGCCACGACGGTCGCCGGCACCATCATCGCGGCAAAGCGACGCCAGCGGGTGCCGCCACTCACCTGACGGTTCTCCGATTCACTCACAAGGTCCTCCTCGACGGGGGTTCGTCGCCGGGTGCGGGTCGCGCCTCGGGACGGGAAAGCTGCGGGGCGGCGCGGAGACCGTTGTGCCGAACGGACCGCGCAGTACGCGGATTGGATGCTCTCGCGAAGCGACACACCTCACAAGTCCCTTGCTACTGACCAGTAACACAACGGTGGTATCAAGATCGCCCAGTGTTACCGACGGTTAACATCGAGGTACCGCGAACGCCCGGGCAAACCACCCGGATTACGACACTGAGGCCGGCAGGTTTCACGTGTGGTAGCCGTCACGGCTATACATCACAGTTCGGTAACGAGGAGCTGACGGACCGCTGCGGATGATCCGCAGCTCAGCCGTCCGGCCGGGCCGGCTGACCGGTCGGCCCGGCCTCAGCCCCGGCCGTCCAACCAGGACCCCAGCAGGTGCCGGTCGATCGAGTCGATCCGGCCCAGCGGCCGGCCCGCCGCCACCCGGGCCCGCAGGTCATCCCGGGTGAACCAGCGCGCCTCCACCAACTCGTCCCCGTCGACCTCGAACTCGGTGCCGGCCGCCGTAGCCCGGAAACCGACCATCAGCCCGGCCGGGAACGGCCACGCCTGCGACCCCTGGTACGCCAGCCGCGACACCGTCACCCCGGCCTCCTCGGCCAACTCCCGGCGGACCGCGTCCTCCAGGCTCTCGCCGATCTCCACGAAGCCGGCCAGCGTCGACCAGGAGTCCTCCGCCGCGCCCCGGTGCCGCGCCAGCAGGCAGCGACCGGGCTCGCCGGGCGCCTCCACCAGCATGATCACCGCCGGCTCGATCCGGGGGAAGTGCAGCCGGCCGCAGTCCGGCCCGGTGCACGAGCGGGTGTGGCCGCCGTCGCGGACCCGCGTCAGCGCCCCGCAGCCGCCGCAGTGGCGCTGGCCCCGGTGCCAGTGCAGCATCCCCTTGGCGTACGCCTGGACGGCCGCCTCGGCCGCCCCCAGCCTCGCCACGATGGCGCGTACGTCGACCGCCTCGGCGGCCCCGGCGAGCCGCAACGCCGCCGGCTCCGGGTGCCCGGACAGGTCGACGGCGAAGACCGCCCGCCCCGCGTCCAGCCCCAGGAAGACCGGCTCGTCCACGGCAGCGAGCAGCCCGGCCGCGTCGACCGTGGGCAACCGCACCGGCGCCCGCTCCGCCGACACGAGGCAGCGGTCCTGCCAGAACGGCAGCAGCACGCTCTCCCGGTCGGCCAGGCGGGCGGAGATCCAGCCCGGGTCGGCGCGCAACGCCGCCGCCCGGTCCAGCCAACCCCCGCCGTACGCCGGGCCCTGCTCGTCGGTCCGCACCCGCTCACAGTGCCACGACCCGGGCGCGGCGATCGCCCCGGCCCGGGTGACCGTCGCGACACCCACCGGCCGGTCGACGGGCCGTGCCCGGCCAGCGACTCCCGACCGGGTCGAGCGTTGGTTACCGTAGGTGTCTTCCGGGTGGGGGAAGCGGTCCCCACGTGGTACTTCCGATCGAGGTTGCTGTGACGCTGTACGGGGAGAAACTCCCGCCCGCCGACGACCGGCCCACGGTGAAGGTCACCGCGGTGAGCTGGCCGGACGACGAACCGGAGCCCACCGTCGCCCGGGTACCGGGCCGCCCCGCCTGGTACCGGCGGGGCCGGATCCTGCTGGCCGGCGGGCTCACCGCGGCCGTGCTCGCCGCCGGGGTGGGCGCCGGCGCCTGGGCGTACGCCGGGGACGTGCCCCGCGGCACCACGGTGCTCGGCGCGGAGCTGGGCGGCCGGAGCCGGGCCGCGGCGGCCCGGGTGCTGGCGGCGGAGCTGGACCGCCGGGCCGCGGCGCTGAGCGCCCCGATCACCCTCACCGTGGGCGAGCGGAGCATGCCGGTGCAGCCGGCCGACATCGGCCTCGCGATCGACGTGGACGCGACCGTGGCGGCCGCATCGGCCATCGACGCGCACCCGGTGAGCCGCCTGGTCGGCTCCCGCAGCGTCGACCCCGTGGTGACGGTCGACGTCAACCGGCTGGCGGCCACCCTCCGCCAGGCCATGGGCGACCAGGGCCGGGAGATGACCATGCCGGCGATCATCTTCACCGGCACCACCCCCAAGCCGGTCTACCCGAAGCCCGCGCTCACCGTCGACCAGGACGGCGCGGCCGCCGCGGTCAAGGCGGGCTGGCTGGCCGCCCGGCCGGTCACCGTGCCGCTGGTCGAGCAGTGGCCGGCCACCAGCCGCGCCGAGGTCGACAGCCTCCTCGCCGAGCTGGCCCGGCCGGCGGTGGCCGCGCCGGTGACGCTCGCCACCGATCGCGGCTCGGTCACCATCCCGCCCGCCGCGATCGCCCGCGGCCTGCGCTTCTCCTCCGACCAGGCGGGCAAGCTCAGCCCCCGGGTCGACGTCAAGCGGCTGCGGGCCGCCCTCGGCGATGCCCTGGCCCGGATCGAGGTGGCGCCGAAGGACGCCGGCCTGACCATCTCCGGCGGCAAGCCCACGGTGGTGCCGGGGCGGGCCGGCCGGCAGGTCGACGCCACCGCCCTCAGCCGGGGCCTGCTCGCCGTGCTGCCGAAGGCCGACGGCCGTACCGTCCGGGCCGACCTGACGCCGGCGCAGCCGGAGCTGACCGAGGCGAAGCTCGCCGATCTGGGCATCCGGGAGCGGGTCTCCACCTTCACCACCCGGTTCACCGGCGGCCTCTCCTCCCCCCGCAGCCAGAACATCGTCCAGGCGGCCAAGGACGTCGACGGCGCGATCGTGCGGCCCGGCGAGACCTTCTCGCTCAACGGCCACACCGGCGAGCGCGGATACGACCAGGGCTACCAGGACGCGCCGACCATCGTGGGCGGCAAACTGGTCCCGGGCGTGGGCGGCGGCGTCTCACAGTTCACCACCACGCTGTTCAACGCGACCTACTACGCCGGCCTGGAGGACGTCGAGCACAAGCCGCACTCGTTCTACTTCAGCCGCTACCCCGCGGTGATCGAGTCGACGATCTACTGGCCGCAGCTGGACTTCAAGTTCCGCAACAACACCCCGCACGGCGTGCTCATCGACACCTCGTACACGGGCAGCACGATCACCGTGTCGATCTGGAGCACCAAGATCTACGACAGCGTCAAGACCGAGTACGGTCCGCGCCGCAACATCACCCAGCCGAAGACCGTCTACCTGGACCCGGGCCCCACCTGCATCTCCGCGGCGGGCAGCGTGGGCTTCGCCCAGGACGCGTACCGGGTGATCAAGAAGGGCGGCAAGGTGGTCAAGCGGGAGAAGTTCAGCTGGCGCTACGACCCGGAGCCGCGCTTCATCTGCGCCCCGAAGCCCGCCGCCTGACGCCCGTCGGGCGCAGGCACGGAAAAGCCCCGCCGGGCTCGTCGCCGGCGGGGCTTTTCCTCGTCGTACGCGGTCAGGGTCGCGCCTCGGCCAGGCCCTGCCGCACCCCCTCGGCGTCCCGGTCGGTGCCGTAGACGGGGGTGTCCGGCTGCTGGCGCCAGCTTTCGTCGAGCGTGCCGGCGTCCACCGGGTCGAAGCCCAGCTCGTCCACCAGCTCCATGACCACCCGCTTGGCGTCCGCGTCGTCGGCGGCGACCGGCAGGGCGATCCGGTCCGGGCTGCCCGCCGGCTTCCCGTACTCCATCAGGTGCCCGGCCTGGATGGTGTTGAAGACCTTCACCACCCGGGCGCCGGTGAGCCGGTCCGCGGTCCACCGGCTGGAACTGAGGCTGCGGTCGAGCAGCTCGGGGATCTCGCCGTCGCGCTGCGGATAGTAGTTGTCCGTGTCGATCACGAGCTTGCCGTCGAAGAGCTGGGCCGGTAGGTCCGGCACGGCCTTCACCGGGATCGCGATGGCGACCAGTTCGGCGTCCCGCACGGCGTCCTCCACCGTCCCGGCCGTGGCGCCGGTCTCCGCGGCGAGGTCGGCCAGGCTCTCCGGCCCGCGCGAGTTGGCCACCGTCACGTCGTGCCCGAGGGACCGCAGCCGACGGGTGAGGGTGCCGCCGATGTTTCCCGACCCGATGATTCCGATCTTCATGGACCACTCCTGCCTCCGCCGGTGCCCGGCGGTCAGTTCCGGTCGAACCATCAGCAGGTACCCCGACCGGCGCGGCTCGATCGGGGACCGGGGCGTACCGCGCGTCACGTCTGCCGGCGCGGCGGCCGGTTCCCGTCCCGACGGTACGAGAGTCGCCGGCCACCAGGCGGGCATTCGGCCGAACGCGTCGGTGGCGACGTCAGGGATGGGTAGGGAATGACGTCAGGGATCGGTGGGAGAATGCAGTGAGGGCCACCCCAACGGGGTGGCCCTCGACTGAAAGATTGTCCGGCGGTGTCCTACTCTCCCACACCCTCCCGAGTGCAGTACCATCGGCGCTGGAGGGCTTAGCTTCCGGGTTCGGAATGTTACCGGGCGTTTCCCCTCCGCCATGACCGCCGTAACTCTATGAACATGTCAAACAACCACACACCACAAACCGGGGGGGTTGTCGCTTGTTCAGAGTTGCACAGTGGACGCGTAGCAGCTTCGTAGTCAAGTCCTCGGCCTATTAGTACCGGTCAACTGAACCCGTTACCGGGCTTACATTTCCGGCCTATCAACCCAGTCGTCTAGCTGGGGGCCTTACCCCACAAAGTGGGTGGGATACCTCATCTTGAAGCGAGCTTCCCGCTTAGATGCTTTCAGCGGTTATCCCTTCCGAACGTAGCTAACCAGCCGTGCCCCTGGCGGGACAACTGGCACACCAGAGGTTCGTCCGTCCCGGTCCTCTCGTACTAGGGACAGCCCTTCTCAAGTATCCTACGCGCACGGCGGATAGGGACCGAACTGTCTCACGACGTTCTAAACCCAGCTCGCGTACCGCTTTAATGGGCGAACAGCCCAACCCTTGGGACCTGCTACAGCCCCAGGATGCGACGAGCCGACATCGAGGTGCCAAACCATCCCGTCGATATGGACTCTTGGGGAAGATCAGCCTGTTATCCCCGGGGTACCTTTTATCCGTTGAGCGACACCGCTTCCACATGCCAGTGCCGGATCACTAGTCCCGACTTTCGTCCCTGCTCGACCTGTCAGTCTCACAGTCAAGCTCCCTTGTGCACTTGCACTCAACACCTGATTGCCAACCAGGCTGAGGGAACCTTTGGGCGCCTCCGTTACCCTTTAGGAGGCAACCGCCCCAGTTAAACTACCCACCAGACACTGTCCCTGAACCGGATAACGGTCCGAAGTTAGATACCCAAATCAACCAGAGTGGTATTTCAAGATTGCCTCCACCCATACTGGCGTATGGACTTCACCGGCTCCCACCTATCCTACACAAGCTAATTCGGATACCAATGTCAAGCTATAGTAAAGGTCCCGGGGTCTTTCCGTCCTGCCGCGCGTAACGAGCATCTTTACTCGTAATGCAATTTCGCCGGGCCTGTGGTTGAGACAGTGGGGAAGTCGTTACGCCATTCGTGCAGGTCGGAACTTACCCGACAAGGAATTTCGCTACCTTAGGATGGTTATAGTTACCACCGCCGTTTACTGGCGCTTAAGTTCTCCGCTTCGCCCTTACGGACTAACAGGTCCCCTTAACGTTCCAGCACCGGGCAGGCGTCAGTCCATATACATCGAATTACTTCTTCGCATGGACCTGTGTTTTTAGTAAACAGTCGCTTCCCCCTGCTCTCTGCGGCCATACAACGCTCCACCCGCGCGGGGCTTCACGTCTCCGGCCCCCCTTCTCCCTAAGTTACGGGGGCAATTTGCCGAGTTCCTTAACCACAGTTCGCCCGATCGCCTCGGTATTCTCTACCTGACCACCTGTGTCGGTTTGGGGTACGGGCCGCTAAGAACTCGCTAGAGGCTTTTCTCGGCAGCATAGGATCACTGACTTCACCTGAATCGGCTCGGCATCACGTCTCAGCCTATATGCGCCGCGGATTTGCCTACGGCACGGCCTACACGCTTACCCCGGCACAACCACCGGCCGGGATCAGCTACCTTCCTGCGTCACCCCATCGCTTGACTACTACCCGTCAGGTTCCCACGCTCCCCACCATAGGTCCGAAGACCGCCGGCGGTTCGGGTGGTTAGCACAACGAGGTTCATCAGGGACGCTCTTTCGCGGGTACGGGAATATCAACCCGTTGTCCATCGACTACGCCTCTCGGCCTCGCCTTAGGTCCCGACTCACCCAGGGCGGATTAGCCTGGCCCTGGAACCCTTGGTCATCCGGCGGAAGGGTTTCTCACCCTTCTTTCGCTACTCATGCCTGCATTCTCACTCGTGCCGCGTCCACAACTGGGTCACCCCGCTGCTTCACCCCCGGCACGACGCTCCCCTACCCACCCACACACCTGCATACCCCATCAAGGAGGCACGAAGTTCATGTGTGAGTGCCACAGCTTCGGCGGTGTGCTTGAGCCCCGCTACATTGTCGGCGCGGAACCACTTGACCAGTGAGCTATTACGCACTCTTTAAAGGGTGGCTGCTTCTAAGCCAACCTCCTGGTTGTCTATGCGACCCCACATCCTTTTCCACTTAGCACACGCTTAGGGGCCTTAGCTGGTGATCTGGGCTGTTTCCCTCTCGACTACGAAGCTTATCCCCCGCAGTCTCACTGCCGCGCTCTCACTTACCGGCATTCGGAGTTTGGCTGATTTCGGTAAGCTTGTGGGCCCCCTAGACCATCCAGTGCTCTACCTCCGGCAAGAAACACGCGACGCTGCACCTAAATGCATTTCGGGGAGAACCAGCTATCACGGAGTTTGATTGGCCTTTCACCCCTAACCACAGGTCATCCCCCAACTTTTCAACGTTGGTGGGTTCGGCCCTCCACGCGGTCTTACCCGCGCTTCAGCCTGCCCATGGCTAGATCACTCCGCTTCGGGTCTAGAGCATGCGACTACGATCGCCCTATTCAGACTCGCTTTCGCTACGGCTCCCCCACACGGGTTAACCTCGCCACATGCCACTAACTCGCAGGCTCATTCTTCAAAAGGCACGCCGTCACCCCGCAAGGCTCCGACGGATTGTAGGCGAACGGTTTCAGGTACTATTTCACTCCCCTCCCGGGGTACTTTTCACCATTCCCTCACGGTACTCGTCCGCTATCGGTCACCAGGAAGTATTTAGGCTTACCAGGTGGTCCTGGCAGATTCACGGCAGATTTCAGGGGTCCGCCGCTACTCGGGAACACCCACAGAAGGTCAGCAACTTTCACCTACCGGACTATCACCGTCTACGGTCAGCCATTCCAGACTGTTCGACTAGCCACTGACTTGATAACTTCTCGAACGAGTGTCAGCTCGCTCAGCAGGGTCCCACAACCCCGACCACGCAACCCCTGACAGGTATCACACGCAGCCGGTTTAGCCTCAATCCGCTTTCGCTCGCCACTACTCACGGAATCACTATTTGTTTTCTCTTCCTACGGGTACTGAGATGTTTCACTTCCCCGCGTTCCCTCCACACACCCTATGTGTTCAGGTGTGGGTGACACCACATGACTGGTGCCGGGTTTCCCCATTCGGACACCCTGGGATCACAGCTTGGTTGACAGCTCCCCCAGGCCTATCGCGGCCTCCCACGTCCTTCATCGGCTCCTGGTGCCAAGGCATCCACCGTTCGCCCTTGACAACTTGACCACAAAGATGCTCGCGTCCACTGTGCAATTCTCAACAAACGACCAACCCACAACCCCACCGTCTCCCACCAGCCCGGCCACCGCCGGCGGTATGAGAAACCAGGTCATGCCTGGCGCCACCACGAGACAACCGCCTCGCGCTTCGGCTCTGAAAGACAACCCAGAGGTTGTTCCTTCAGGACCCAACAGGGTGCCTACGCCTCCCCCCAGCCGCATCACGGGCATCCGTTCCCACCAACCCGAAGGCCGGCTGTACTAGGCGCCCCCGACCGTTGCCGAGGAAAAACTTGCCAGTGTCTCCGCCATTGAGCACCCCACCACCACATTCGGGCGGCGTGGGCTCCATACCAGCCTTCGCTGGATGGTGCTCCTTAGAAAGGAGGTGATCCAGCCGCACCTTCCGGTACGGCTACCTTGTTACGACTTCGTCCCAATCGCCAGCCCCACCTTCGACGGCTCCCTCCACAAGGGTTGGGCCACCGGCTTCGGGTGTTGCCGACTTTCGTGACGTGACGGGCGGTGTGTACAAGGCCCGGGAACGTATTCACCGCAGCGTTGCTGATCTGCGATTACTAGCGACTCCGACTTCACGGGGTCGAGTTGCAGACCCCGATCCGAACTGAGACCGGCTTTTTGGGATTCGCTCCACCTCACGGTATCGCAGCCCATTGTACCGGCCATTGTAGCATGCGTGAAGCCCTGGACATAAGGGGCATGATGACTTGACGTCATCCCCACCTTCCTCCGAGTTGACCCCGGCAGTCTTCGATGAGTCCCCGCCATAACGCGCTGGCAACATCGAACGAGGGTTGCGCTCGTTGCGGGACTTAACCCAACATCTCACGACACGAGCTGACGACAGCCATGCACCACCTGTGACCGCCCCCGAAGGACCTGCCATCTCTGACAGTTTTGCGGCCATGTCAAACCCAGGTAAGGTTCTTCGCGTTGCATCGAATTAATCCGCATGCTCCGCCGCTTGTGCGGGCCCCCGTCAATTCCTTTGAGTTTTAGCCTTGCGGCCGTACTCCCCAGGCGGGGCGCTTAATGCGTTAGCTGCGGCACAGAGAACCGGAGAGGCCCCCCACACCTAGCGCCCAACGTTTACAGCGTGGACTACCAGGGTATCTAATCCTGTTCGCTCCCCACGCTTTCGCTCCTCAGCGTCAGTATCGGCCCAGAGACCCGCCTTCGCCACCGGTGTTCCTCCTGATATCTGCGCATTTCACCGCTACACCAGGAATTCCAGTCTCCCCTACCGAACTCTAGCCTGCCCGTATCGACTGCAGGCCCGCAGTTGAGCTGCGGGTTTTCACAGTCGACGCGACAAGCCGCCTACGAGCTCTTTACGCCCAATAAATCCGGACAACGCTCGCGCCCTACGTCTTACCGCGGCTGCTGGCACGTAGTTGGCCGGCGCTTCTTCTGCAGGTACCGTCACTTACGCTTCGTCCCTGCTGAAAGAGGTTTACAACCCGAAGGCCGTCATCCCTCACGCGGCGTCGCTGCATCAGGCTTCCGCCCATTGTGCAATATTCCCCACTGCTGCCTCCCGTAGGAGTCTGGGCCGTGTCTCAGTCCCAGTGTGGCCGGTCGCCCTCTCAGGCCGGCTAC
>NZ_JBFAJK010000008.1:0-207677 GCF_040655175.1 Micromonospora sp. NPDC050495
CCGTAGCGTTGGAGGTGGGGGGCGTGGGGGTGGGCGCGGTCCGTACGGACCGCGCCCCCCGTCTCGTACGCCCGGGATCAGGACCTGGTGCAGGTTGTTCCGTTCAGGGAGAAGCTGGTCGGCGAGGAGTACGAGCCGCTCAGCGTTCCCTGGTAGCCGAAGCTGGTGGAGGCGCCGGGCGACAGCGTGCCGTTGTAGCCGACGTTCCGGGCGGTCACCGCGGATCCGCTCTGGGTCACGGTGGCGTTCCAGGCGCTGGTGATGGTCTGCCCGGAGGGCAGGTTGTAGCTGAGCGTCCAGCCGTTGATGGTGCTGCCGCCGGTGTTGGTGATCTGGACGTCGGCGGTGAAGCCGCTGTTCCAGGCGTTCGGGGTGTACTTGACCGCGCAGCCGCTGCCCCCCGAGGGCGGCGGGGTGGTCGGCGGGGCGGTGGTGGGCGGCGCGGTCGTGGGCGGCGGGGTGGCGCCGGTGTTGACGGTCTGCGAGAAGGAGTTGACGGCCAGGCCCACGCCGCCCTGCCACGGCTCGAAGCCGGCCTGGATGCTGGTCAGGTACCAGTCGTTGGTGATCGCGCCCCGGTTGCGGGTGTCGGCGATGAACGCCATGGCGTCGAAGCTCAGGCTGGTGATGGGAGACGGCGCCACGTACGAGATGACGTTGTTCGAGCCGTTGCTGCCCCGCCAGACCTCCCAGGTCCGCCCGGCGATGTTGGCGTTGCCGACCACGGAGCCGATCGGCTGGATCGGGCCCTGCCGGTTGAACCAGATCATGATCTCCATCTGGTTCACCCCGTCCTTCTTCGGGCTGGGGTCGAGCCAGATGTCGTACGCGGCGTCGTAGACGGCGCCGCTGACGTAGTTGTAGCTGATGCTGCTCGGCGCGCTGCCGATGTTCTTCACCTGGGCCGGCAGGTTGGTGCCGGGCGAGCAGTTGGTGTAGTGGCAGCCGACGAAGATCGACGGGTAGGAGACCGGCGCGCCGCTGGTGTTGCCGGTCCCGTCCTGCCGGGTGATGGAGAACCCGCTCGAGGTGACGTTGATGCACTGCTGGGCGGTGGTGCCCCAGCGGTTGTTCTGCACCACGTACTTGCCGCCGATGGTGGTCGAGCCGTACTGGTCACAGATCTGGGTGTCGGCGGAGGCGGTGCCGCCGAGGGCGATGGCGACGATCGAGCTGGCGGCCAGCAGGCCGGCGGCGGCGATCGCCCTGAGTGGACGCTTCATGATGCTCCTTGGCTCGGCGCGGGGCGCCGAAAGGTGTGGTGGGGTACGTCCGGGAGCGCTCCCATGGTTCCTCAACACATTCACATGTCTGAAACCGTTGTGCAACTGCGCCGACCGAATCGCCCTGGTCTTTCCACCCTCGGTGAGCCGCCGCAGGCCGGGCGTGCGCGCCGGGGGCGCGGTCACCGTCCGCGTCTGCGCGCCGGGGGCGCGGTCACCCTTCGCGACTGCGCTGAACGGCCGATTGACCACCCCCCACCGTCCACATACGGTGTCGCTGATCTTCAATGCCTGACACGGGGGAGTGCACATGGCGCAACGCTGGACCCTGCCCAAAAAGTGGAGCGGGACAGGCCGTCCCGATCCGATCCGTCACCGCCTGGCCGGCCTGACCGCCGTGGCCCTGGCCGCCGCGGCCGGCGTCGTCGCCGTCACCGCCGCGACCCCGGCGCCGGCCCGCGCCGCCGCCGCACCGGCCTGCGCCGACACCAAAGCCTCCGAGCGGGACGCGGTGGCGACGGCGGCCGCGTGCGGCCGACCCGTGGTGGTCGGCTCGTCGCGGTCGGAGTACACCCAGGTGATCGCCCAGCCGGACGGCCGGCTGCGGCTCGAGTCGGCGGTCGAGCCGCAGCGCACCCGCCGTGCCGACGGCACCTGGGCCGACGTCGACCTGTCGTTGCGGACCGGCGCGGACGGGCTGCTGCGCCCGGTCGCCTCGGTGGCCGACGTGGCATTCTCGGCCGGCGGGGACCGGCCGCTGATCAGCCTGACGCGGGCCGGTCGCTCGCTGACCTTCTCCTGGCCCGGGCGGCTGCCGACGCCCACGGTGTCCGGGGACTCCGCGACCTACGCCGGGGTACTGCCGGACGTGGACCTGGTGGTACGGGCCACCCACACCGGCTTCACCCACGTGCTGGTGGTGAAGAGCCCTTCGGCGGCGGCCAACCCGGCGGTCCGCGAGATCGCGCTGAAGACCGGCGGCGACGTGACGCTGTCCCGGCAGGCGGACGGCTCGCTGACCGCCGCGGCGGGCGCCACCGCCATCGCCCGGTCGCAGCCGGCGGTGATGTGGGACTCCGCGCTGCCGAAGCGTGCCGCGCCGGCCGCCCAGGAAGCCGCCCGGGCCCGGTCGGACGCGCTGACCGCCGGGGACGGCGCGCGCACCGCGGCCGTCGCCACCCGGGTCGCCAAGGGCGAGTTGCGGCTGGTGCCGGACGCCGCGCTGCTCGCGGCGGCCACCTACCCGGTCTACGTCGACCCGGCCTGGTCGGTGGCGAAGTCGCGGTGGGCCTACGCGACCAGTGACGGCTGCACCAACACCGACTACTCGGTGGCCCGGGTCGGCTACAGCCCCGACGGGCCGTGCGTCGGGTCGCGGTTCCGGTCGTACTTCGAGTTCCCCACCACCAACGGCTCGGTGTCGTTGAAGGGCAAGTACATCTACTCGGCGTACGTGCAGATGAACCTCTACCACTCCTGGTCGTGCGGGAACACCTGGGCGCACATGTACCTGGTGCCGGTGATCAACGCGACCATGAAGGCGTCCTTCTCCACGATGAAGCTGAAGTCGTGGATGGACTCGGCGGAGGGGCACGCGAACAAGGGCAGCGGTTGCTCGGACTCGCCGCAGCCGGACATGACGATGAACTTCACCGGCAGTGGGGTGAAGAGCCAGGTCCAGGCCGCCGCCACCGGCAGTTGGAGCACGCTCACCGTCGGCTTCTGCGCCTGCAACCCGGAGGGCGAGTACGAGACGGCGCAGGACCGCTGGAAGAAGTTCACCCCGAGCAAGGCCAAGCTGATCGTCGACTACGACTCCCGGCCCGGTAAGCCGACCAACTTCCAGATCGCCGGCGTGGCCTGCGCCACCTCCGGGGTGACCACCATCGGCACGCTCACCCCGACCTTCTCGGCGGTCTACCCGGACGCCGACACCACCCAGGCGCTGACCGGCACCTACGAGTGGATCGAGGTGCCGTCCGGCGGCATGGGCACGGTGACCGACACCTACCCGGCGCGCAAGCCGAAACCGGCGAACGTGTCCGCGCCGGCGAACGGCCGGGCGGTCACCGCCCCGGTCACCCTGGCCAAGGACAAGACGTACGCGTTCCGGGTGACCGCCGTGGACCCGGCGCCCTACTCGCAGTGGAGCGGCTGGTCGGCCTGGTGCCAGTTCAAGGCGGACACCACGGTGCCGCCGGTCACGGTCACCGTGGTGACCATGCCGGCCGGTCCCGGGCAGCCCGGCACGTTCCGGCTCTCCTCGACGGCCACCGACGTGACCACCTTCAAGTACGGCTGGACGGCGGCCACCACGAGCGTGCCGGCGACCACCGTCAACGGCGTCAAGCAGGTCACCGTGACCCTGACCGCGCCGAACTACGGCACGAACATCCTGTACGCCTCGGCGGTCGACAGCACGCTGAACGAGGGCTACGGCAGCACCGAGTTCGTGGTGGCCCGGCCCCGGCCGGCGGTGGCCCGGTGGACGCTGGAGACCTACCCCGGCCAGTCCCAGGCGGCGGCGCTGGCCGACCAGCAGTCCGGCTACGGAGACACCGACGGGGCCGGTCCGCTGGTGAAGGACAGCCCGCTGACCGCCAGCAACGTGACCTGGTCCAGTGACACGCACCTGATCGGTGGCTCGGTGGCCACGATGAACGGCAGCACCAGCGAGGCGCAGACCGCCATGCCGGTGGTCGACACCAGCCAGTCGTTCAGCGTCGCGGCTTGGGTGCGGCTGCCGGCGATGCCGACCTGGGACACGGTGGCGCTGGTCCAGGACGGCGCCGACGCGGCCGGCTTCCAGCTGGGCACCCGGATGGTGGATTCGGTGGCGAAGTGGTCGTTCAGCATGAAGAACAACTCGGCTCAGTCCAGCGTCACCCGGGCGGCCACGCAGACGATCGCAACCACCGAGGTCGGCAAGTGGGTGCACCTGGTCGGCGTCTACGACCGGGCGGCCGGCAAGATCCGGCTGTACGTCGACGACCAGCCGGCGATGGAGTCGGCCGGACCGAGCACGCCGTGGCAGGCCGGCGGGGTGTTCGCGGTGGGCCGTGGCTGGGTCGACGGCGCCAAGAACAAGTACTGGAAGGGTTCGATCGCCGACGTGCAGGTCTATGACCGGGTGCTGGTGGACCACGACTTCACCGGCCAGCTCAAGTCGGACCCCGACTCGGGCGGCTTCGACGAGCCCGGGATGCTGACTCCGATCACCGTCGGCCAGTGGAGTTTCGCCCGGTCCGCCGCGTGCTACATCCAGGACCTGGCCGACACCTGCCAGGCGGCCGACCTCACCGGCTTCGACCGGTGGCTGGCGCTGCAGCGGGGCGCCGACCCGATGGCCGAGGGTCTGCGGGACACCGGCCTGGCCCTGGACAACACCATCGACGGCGAGACCGGGACCAGGGAGTGGGCCCGGACGGCCTACAAGACGGGGGTGACCCCGCCGGACGCCGAAGGCCTCCAGTACACGATCTGGCAGAACACCCCGGTGCTGCGTACCGACCAGTCGTTCACCGTCTCGGCCTGGGTCAAGCTGGACCGGACCGATGTGCCGCAGATCGTGATGGCCCAGGAGGGCACCGTCAACAACGGCTTCTACCTCTACTACCTGCCGGACAACGGCGGCGAGTGGAAGTTCAAGATGCTCAAGGACGCGGCCACCCAGGACGGCGGCACCGGCGCCACCATCGTGGCCGCTCCGGCGCAGGACCCGGACGCCAGCTGGCACCACCTGGTGGGCGTGCTGGACGTCGGGCACCGCCAGCTCAAGCTGTATGTCGACGGCGAGATCTACCGGTCGGAGACCAGCAGCGCGACGTCCAGCATCCCGCTCAACGCCGCCTGGCAGCCGTGGCAGGCGAACGGCCCGCTCAAGGTCGGCAGCGGTCTCGGTGATGTCAACCCGCTGTTCGGCACGATCGACGAGGTCGGCACGTACCAGGGTGCGATGACCGACGTTCAGGTGCGGACGCTCTACGACACCCAGGTGGTCCGGGACCCGACGTCGGGCGCGTGACCCGTGCCGCGCCGGCGGCCACCCGGTCGCCGGCGCGGGGCAGCCTAACGGCGGGTCGGGCCCTGCCCGACCCGCCGTTCGCCGCCTCCGGCCGGGGTGGGAGTTGCGCCGGGTGGGATCGGCACGGCGTACCGAGGGGCCGGCCGGCACGGCCGATGAGGGTCTACCGCGCACTGGTTGCGGGGAGTAGTGTCTTGCCTCCAACGCGTGCCGAACCCCTCCGGAGGCGTACACCACCATGGGTGGCTCCCCCCTGCGCATCCTCGTCGTCGGCGCGGGCATCGCCGGTCTCGCCGTGGCGCGGGCGCTGCGCCTGGCGGGGTTCCGACCGGACGTGACCGAGAAGCTCCCCCCGACCGAGCGCGGTGACATCGGGCTCTACCTGCCCGGTAACGCGGCGCGGGCGCTGCGCCGGCTGGACCTGGACGGCCCGGTCCGCCCTCTCGGCGAGGTCATCCACCGGCAGCGCTTCCTCGACGCGGCCGGCGTGCCGCTCTGCGAGGTCGACCTCGACGCCCTCTGGGCCGGGGTCGGGGAGTGCCGGGTGCTGCCCCGCGCCGAGCTGCACCGGGTGCTGCTCACCGGCGCCGGCGGCGCCGTCCGGCACGGCGCCGAGGTACGCAGCGTCGATCCGCTGCCCGGCGGCGTCGCCGTTGCCTTCACCGACGGCACCCGCGCCGAGTACGACCTGGTCATCGGCGCGGACGGGCCGCGCTCGGCGGTACGTACCCTGGCCGCGCTCGGCGGCCCGCCGCGCCCCGCCGGCCAGGTGGTCTACCGGGCAGTGGTCCGGGGCGGGCCCCGGGTCGCCGACTGGACCGCGCTGCTCGGCCAGCGCGCCGGCTTCCTGGTGGCACCGATCGGCGCCGGGCGGCTGCACTGCTACGCGGACGAGGCGGGCAGCACGGTCCCGGCGGACCCGCTGGCCCGGCTGCGCGAACTCTTCGGCGACTACGGCGGCCCGGTGCCCGAGGTGCTGGCCGCCCTCGACGACGTGCACGCCGAGCTCACCGAGGAGGTGGAGCTGGGGCGCTGGTTCCACGGCCGGGTGCTGCTCGTCGGTGACGCGGCCCACGCCACCGCGCCGACGCTGTCCCAGGGAGCCGCCATGGCACTCGAGGACGCGGTGGTGCTCGCCGAGTCGCTCAAGGCCGCCAGCAGCGTCGACGCCGCGCTGATCGCGTACGAGAGCCGGCGCCGGCCGCGTACCCGCTGGGTGCGGGACCGGACCCGGGACCGCAACCGGACCCGGGACGTGCCGCCGGCGCTGCGCGACCCGCTGCTGCGCGGACGCGGCGGACGGATCTTCCAGGAGCACTACCGATTGCTGGTCGGTCCGCTCTGATGCCGCCCCCGGGGCGAAAGATCGTAGTCGCCCACCCCACGCGGCGTCCCGACCTACCGGGGACTATCCTCCCTACGGATGACGGCTGCGCAGGATGAGCGCGTGCCGAGCGGGACAACCGAGAACCGGAGGCCACTCGTGACCACCGTCGCACCCAAGCCGGTCGTGACCCGGCCCTGGCCGGTCCGCGAGCCGGTCAAGGGGTCGGCCATCGCGCGGCTGCTGCGCACCACGGACGCGAAGCAGATCGGGATCATGTACATGGTCACCGCGTTCGCGTTCTTCATGATCGGCGGCCTGATGGCCCTGATCATGCGCGCCGAGCTGGCGCGTCCGGGCCTGCAGTTCCTGTCGCCCGAGCAGTACAACCAGCTCTTCACCATGCACGGCACGATCATGCTGCTGTTCTTCGCGACGCCGATCGTGTTCGCCTTCGCGAACTACGTGGTGCCGCTGCAGATCGGCGCGCCCGACGTGTCGTTCCCCCGGCTCAACGCCTTCGCCTACTGGCTGTACCTGTTCGGCGGCACCATGGCCACCGCCGGCTTCATCGCCCCGGGCGGCGCGGCCGACTTCGGCTGGACGGCCTACACGCCGCTGAGCACCGCCGAGCACTCGCCGGGCGTCGGCGCGAACATGTGGGTGGTGGGCCTGGCCATCTCCGGTCTGGGCACCATCCTCGGCGCGGTCAACCTGATCACCACGATCCTGACCCTGCGCGCCCCCGGCATGACCATGTTCCGGATGCCGATCTTCACCTGGAACATGCTGGTCACCAGCCTGCTGGCGATCCTGGTCTTCCCGCTGCTGGCCGCCGCGCTCTTCGCGCTCGCCGCGGACCGCCTGATCGGCGCCCACGTGTACGACCCGGCCACCGGCGGGCCGATGCTCTGGCAGCACCTGTTCTGGTTCTTCGGGCACCCCGAGGTCTACATCATCGCGCTGCCGTTCTTCGGCATCATCACCGAGGTCATCCCGGTCTTCTCCCGGAAGCCGATCTTCGGCTACAAGGGCCTGGTGGCCGCGACCATCTCCATCGCCGCCCTGTCGATGAGCGTCTGGGCGCACCACATGTTCGCCACCGGCCAGGTGCTGCTGCCCTTCTTCAGCTTCCTGAGCTACCTGATCGCGGTGCCGACCGGCATGAAGTTCTTCAACTGGATCGGCACCATGTGGAAGGGGCAGATCACCTTCGAGACGCCGATGCTCTTCGCCATCGGCTTCCTGGTGACCTTCCTCTTCGGCGGCCTCACCGGGGTGATCCTGGCCAGCCCGCCGCTCGACTTCCACATCCACGACTCGTACTTCGTGGTGGCGCACTTCCACTACGTGCTCTTCGGCACGATCGTGTTCGCCGTCTTCGCCGGCATCTACTTCTGGTTCCCGAAGATGTTCGGCCGGATGCTCGACGAGCGGCTCGGCAAGATTCACTTCTGGCTGACCATGATCGGCTTCCACACCACGTTCCTGGTGCAGCACTGGCTGGGCAACGAGGGCATGCCCCGCCGGTACGCCGACTACCTGCCCAGCGACGGCTTCACCACGCTGAACACGATCTCCACGATCGGCGCGTTCATTACCGGTATCTCGACCCTGCCGTTCATCTGGAACTGCTGGAAGTCGTACAAGACCGGGCCGGTGGTCGAGGTCGACGACCCGTGGGGTCACGGCAACTCGCTGGAGTGGGCCACCAGCAGCCCGCCCCCGCTGCGCAACTTCGACCGGATGCCGCGGATCCGCTCCGAGCGGCCGGCGTTCGACCTGAAGTTCCCCGAGCTGGCCGCCGGGCAGACCCTGGCCGGCCCGCCGGAGGGCGGCGCCAAGCCGCTGACCAGCGAGTCCGACGGTGGCGCCAGCTACCAGGAGGACACCGCCGGTAGCATCGACCGGCGCTGACCGCTCGTCGAACGGGCCCCTTCCCCACCGGCGACGGTGGGGAAGGGGCCCGTTCCGTGTGTGGCGGCCGGCCCGTGCCGCGCCGGGGTCCGGTTCGGCGGGCCGCGGCGCGGGTGGTCGGGGACGGCTAGGCCGTCGGGGCGTGGCGGTCGAGGAAAGCCTTCACCTGATCCCGGATCCCGGCCTCCCCGGTGCCCGGGTCGACCAGGAACAACCCGTGCTGATTGCTCGGGGCCAGCACCAGCTGCCGCTGGGTGGTCTTCGGCGTGGCGTTGTAGAGCTGCCGCGCCGCGTCCGGGAAGTTCGCCTCCAGCTCGCCCGCGCCGTAGAAGACCGGGACGGTGATCTTCGGGGCCGCCGTGCTGGCGTCCGCGTCACCGTAGGCGGTGGGCGGGGAGAGCGCGACGACCGCGGCCGGCGCCGGGTTCAGCGTCGGGGTGGCGGCCAGCACCGAGGTGGCGCCCATCGAGCCGCCCATGAGCACCGTCCGGCTGGCGCCCTCGGCGCGCAGCGTGGCGGCCGCCGCCTGGACCTGCTCGGCCCGGGACACGCCGCTGCCCGGGGAGGAACCGGACCCGGCGAAGTCGAAGGCGAGCACCCGGTAGCCCCGGTCGGCCAGCTCCCGCCCGTAGGGCAACCACTGGCAGACGTCGCCGCCGGCCATGTGCGCCAGCACCACCCCGGTGCTGCCGGTGCCCAGGACGAGGCCGCCCAGCT
Organism: Micromonospora sp. NPDC050495; assembly: GCF_040655175.1. Lineage (NCBI taxonomy): Bacteria > Bacillati > Actinomycetota > Actinomycetes > Micromonosporales > Micromonosporaceae > Micromonospora > Micromonospora sp. NPDC050495. The sequence goes on from NZ_JBFAJK010000008.1 coordinate 9,206, forward strand.
CGGTGCCGAGCGGCTGACCGAACACGATCCGCCGGCCCTGCTCGGCCAGCCCGGGGCAGTCGGCCCCGGTGTCGAGTCCGGCCGAGGCCGTCGGCTCCGGGGTCTCGGCACTGCTGCTGGTGCAGGCGGCCATCGCCATCGACAGCGTGGCCACGGCAACGAGGCGTAGGACGGCACGGTTCACGGCAACTCCTCGAGACGCAGTGGTGGAAGCGCTCCCATTGTGTCGAGAAGCCGTTCGCCGGGTTGTCCCCCTTCCCGGCACCGTGTCGAAGCTGTTACGGCGACCGGCCGGGCGGGCCGCCGGCCCCGGCCGGCCGGCGGTCACACCCCGACCCGTACCGGCTGGCGAGCGGTCAGACGCCGACCCGCACCGGCTCCCCGGCGGGCGGGGCGGCCGGCTCGCGGCGGTGGCCCAGCGCGACCGGCAGCACCACGAGCGCGACCAGCAGCCCGATCACGCCGGTGACCACGAAGCCCCACATCGGCGCCGACGCGTCGATCACCGCGCCGGCCAGCGGCGCGCCCAGGGCGATGCCGACGGTGACGGCCGAGCCGTGCAGCCCCATCGCCTCACCGCGTACGGCGGCGGGGGCCAGCCGGCTCACCGCGTCGGCGGTCGAGGCGATGGTGGGCGCGCAGAGCGCGCCGGCCGGCACCAGCGCGAGGCAGAGCAGCCACCAGTGCGCCCCGCCCAGCCCGACCGGGATGGTGGCGAGGCTGAGCGCCGCCATCAGGACCAGCGGGGACGGGGAGCGGGTGAGCGCTCCGTACGCGAAGCCGCCCGCCAGCGACGCCACCGCCCAGCCGGCCAGCACCACGCCGGTCCAGCTCACCTCGCCGCCGGCCCGCAGCACCGCCACCACGGCCACGTCGGTGCCGCCGAGCACCAGTGTGGTGGCCAGGCTGACCGCGAGCACGGCGAGCAGCCGGGGGGTGACCCACTCCCGGCGGGGCACCCGGCGGTGCGGGCCGGCCGGCTCGTCGACGCTGCGGGTGGGCGGGTCGAGCAGCCAGAAGCCGATCCCCGAGGCGACGATCCCGACGCCCACCGCCCACATGGTGACGCGGGGCGACACGGCCGCCGCGAGGGCCACCGCCAGCGCCGGGCCGACCATGAACGACAGCTCGACCGACATCGAGTCCAGCGCGTACGCGGGGCGGCGCCGCTCGGCCGGCACCAGCGCGGCGACCGACTGGCGGACCACCGAGAAGACCGGCAGGGCGACCAGCCCGGCCAGGAACGCGGCCGGCAGCAGCACCGGGTACGGCAACGTCGGCGCGGTCGTCCAGAAGACGCCCTCGGCGACGGTGGTCAGCACCAGCACCGGGCGCAGCCCGCGCCGGTCGACCAGCCGCCCGAGCAGCGGGGCCCCGATCGCGTTGCCGACCGTGGAGGCCGCGCCGACCAGGCCGGCCGCGCCGTAGCCGCGGCCGAGGTCGAGCAGGACGTGGAAGGTGAGCGTCACCCCGGTCGCGGTGAGCGGGATGCGCGCCAGCACCGAGATCAGCAGCAGCGAGCGGAGACCGGGCAGGGCGAGTGCCTCCCGGTAAGGCTTCAAGTTCACGACGGTCCGTACCTCCCGCGACATCCTCGACGGGCGGTACTACAGCGGCAACCGATTAGCTGGTCAAGGGTTCCTGATCACAGGCTCGCCGACCATGGTGACCCCGGCGCCGTCCAGCGCCCGCAGCGCCACGTCCAGCGTCTGCGGGGCCACGGCGGCGGTCAGATCCAGCAGGACGGTGGTGGCGAACCCCTCGCGGGCGGCGTCCAGCGCGGTGGCCCGCACGCAGTGGTCGGTGGCGATGCCCACCACGTCGACCCGGTCGACGTCGTGCCGGCGCAGCCAGTCGGCCAGGCACTCACCGTCGGAGGCGTGCCCCTCGAAACCGGAGTACGCGGCCGCGTGCTCGCCCTTGTGGAAGATCGCCTCGACCCGGTCGGTCACCAGGTCGGGGTGGAACTCGGACCCGGCGGTGCCCACCACGCAGTGCCGCGGCCAGGACTGGACGTAGTCCGGCGGATCGCCGAAGTGCGCGCCCGGGTCGATGTGGTAGTCCTTCGTCGCCACCACGTGCTCCCACCGGCCCGGCTCGTCGGCCAGCAGCCGGGAGATGCCGGCCGCCACGTCGGCCCCGCCGGCCACGGCGAGCGAGCCGCCCTCGCAGAAGTCGTTCTGCACGTCCACGATGATCAGGGCCTTGCCCATGGAACGGTCCCTCCTCAGCTCGCGGGTACCACGGTCACCGGGACGGCGGGGTCGCCGCCGGAGAGCTTCAACCCCTCCCAGGGGATGGAGATCAGGCACTGCCGCAGGTGTTCCCGCGACTCGTCGAGGGTGGGCAGCGGCACCGGCTCGCCGTCCGCCACGAAGGAGCGCTGGAGCAGCCGGTCGTTCGGCTGCCGGTCCGGTACGCCCTGGGGCACGATGACCTCCTCGGTGGCGGTGCCGGTCGGCTTGTGCCGGCGCACCGCCACCTTGCGGCCGCCGATGGTCGCCTTGTGCTCGGAGCGCTTGACCACCGGGCGGCCGTCCACCTCGACGAGCTTGTAGACCAGGCCGGCGGTGGGCGCGCCGGAGCCGGTCACCACGGCGGTCCCGGCGCCGTACATGTCGACCGGCTCGGCGGCCAGCGAGGCGATGGCGTACTCGTCGAGGTCACCCGAGACGATGATCTTCGTCTCGGTGGCGCCGAGCGAGTCGAGCAGTTCCCGGGACTGCTGGGCGATCACCGCGAGGTCGCCGGAGTCGATCCGGACGGCCCGCAGCTCCGGCCCGGCGACCGCGATCGCGTTCCGGATGCCCTGGCTGATGTCGTACGTGTCGACCAGCAGGGTGGTGTCCTTGCCCAGGGTGGCGACCTGCGAGGCGAAGGCGGCCTGCTCGTCGTCGTGCAGCAGGGTGAACGCGTGCGCCGCGGTGCCCGCGGTGGGGATGCCGTACCGCAGGCCGGCGGCGAGGTTGGAGGTGAACCGGAAGCCGGCCAGGTACGCCGCCCGCGCCGCGGCCACCGCCGACTCCTCGTGCGCCCGGCGGGAGCCCATCTCGATCAGCGCCCGCCCCCGGGCCGCGGTCACCATCCGGGCCGCCGCCGCGGCGACCGCGCAGTCGTGGTTGAGCACCGACAGCGCCAGCGTCTCCAGCACCACGCACTCGGCGAAGCCGCCGGAGACGGTGAGGATCGGCGAACCGGGGAAGAAGAGCTCGCCCTCGGCGTACCCGTCGATGTCGCCGGTGAAGCGGTAGCCGGCCAGCCACTCGGCGGCCCGGTCGTCCACCACGCCGGTACGGCGCAGGAAGTCGATCTCCTCGGGCTGGAACCGGAAGTCGCGGATGAGCTCGATCAGCCGGCCGGTGCCGGCCACCACGCCGTAGCGGCGGCCGGCGGGCAGCCGCCGGCTGAACACCTCGAAGACGCAGCGGCGGTCGGCCGTGCCGTCGCGCAGGGCGGCGCTGACCATGGTCAGCTCGTAGTGGTCGGTCAGCAGCGCGGGGCGAAGGGTGCTCACGGCCTCCAGCCTAGAGTTCAGGCCGGATCCGTGCCGTCGTGCCCCGGCATCGACCGCAACGCGGCCCGCAGTTCGGCCCGGCCGGCCACGCCGAGCTTGCTGTAGACCCGCTGGAGGTGGTTCTCCACGGTGCGGCTGGACAGGTAGAGCTGCTCGGCGATGAGCCGGCTGGTGACGCCCTCGGCGGCGAGCCGGGCGATCTCCCACTCCCGCTCGCTGAGCGTCGGGCGGAGCTGGCGCAGCGCCGGGGTGGCGAGCCGGTCGCCGTGGCGCAGCAGGGCGGCGAGGCGTTCCCGGGCCGGGCCGGTGCCGTCGCGCCCGGCGCGCTGCACGGCCAGCGCGGTGGCCTCGGCGGCGTACACCACCAGGTCGCGGGCGGCGAAATCGTCGGCGACGGCGAGCAGGTCGGTGGGGCTGCCGTCGGCGGCCGCGCGGGCGTACCGGGCGACCAGCGGCGGCAGCATCCCGTCGACCCGCTCGGAGAGTTCCGCCAGCCGCTGCGCCACGGTACGCCGGCCGCCGTCGGTGCAGGTCGGCCCGACCGGCGCGGCGGCCTGGTCGAGGCGGACCAGGTCGAGCAGGACCAGCAGTTCGTGGCCGGCGAAGCCGTCCGCGCGGAGCCGGTCGGCCAGCGCGCAGAGGTGCTTGACGGCGGCGGGCAGGTCGTCGGCGGCCGCGTACACCGCGCCCCGGGCCTGCTCCAGCCAGGGGTAGAGCACCGCCATGCCGGGCGCGTGGGTGCGGTCCGCCTCCGCCATCGCCTCGGCGGCGTGCGCGGCGTCGCCGCGCAACGCGGCGGCCTGGGCCCGCTCGGCGTGCGCCAGGCCGGCGTACACCTGGCTGGTGGCCAGCACCGCGCAGGCGCCGAGGCTGGTCTTGAGCGCCTCGTCGCTGCGCCCCCGCAGCCGGGCCGCGTACGCCTGGAGGATCGCCAGGTAGCCGGTGCCGAGCCGGAAGTCGCCGGCGCCGGCCAGGTCGGCGAACTCGTCGGCGACGATCGCGTCGATGCCGGTCAGGTCGCCGGAGAGCGCCAGCCGGGTGCCCCGGGCCAGCTCCATGGCGAGCTGGAGATAGGGCATGTCGTTCCGCCAGCGGGCCGCCTCGGCCTGCACCCGGGCGATGGCGGTGGCGCTGCGCCGGTACTGCCCCTGGGCGGCCTGCAGGTGCGCGATGGTGCAGCGGGCCAGCTCCCGCGCGGCCACCGGCGCGGCCGGCCGGTCCAGCACGGCCTGGGCCAGCCGCAGCGCGGCGCCGGTGTCCAGCCGGTGCAGCCGCATGATCGCCTCGAAGGCGCGGACCCGGGCCTGGTCGGCGGGGTCGGCCAGCGTGGCGCCCTGGGCGGCGATCTCCTCCACGGTGGACTCGCGGCTCAGTCCCCAGTAGCTGACCATGCCCCGCACGGTCAGCCAGCGGCCGCGCCGCCGGTCGTCGTGGATCTCCCCGGCGACCGAGTCGAGCACCTCGATCGCCTCGCTCGGCCGGTCGGCGAACATGAGGATGGTGGCGAGCAGTTCGGCGGCGTAGAAGCCGCCGTCGGCCTCCAGCGCGGCCCGGGCCAGCCGGGTCGCCAGCGGCACGTCGTACCGGCCGAAGGCCTGGGCGCCGGCGTCGAGCAGCAGCGCCGGGTCCTGGGCCGTACCGGAGTCGAGCCGCCACACGGCGACCCGCAGCAGGTCGTCCCGGCGGCGCTTGCCCACCTGCTCGAGCAGGTCGGCCAGGGTCGCCTGGAGCCGGCGGGTCCGGCTGACCGGGCAGTGCCGCCGGATCACCTCGCCGTAGAGCGGGTGGGCGAGCCGTACGTCCAGCCGCCGGTCGTCGTGGACCATGCTGATCAGGCCGCGCTCCTCGGCCGTCTCCACGTCGTCCGGGTCGGCGGCCCGTTGCAGCAGTTGCAGGCCGAGCGGCTCGCCGAAGGCGACCAGCTCGACCACCGACCGCACGCCCGGGGTGAGCTGGCCGATCCGGGTGTCGATCAGGTCGGTCAGGCTGGGCGCCAGCTCCAGCCGGCCGGTCCACTTCCAGATCCCGTAGGTGCGGCTCAGCTCGCCGCTGCTCGAGACCGCCAGCACCAGCTCGCGCAGCAGCAGCGCGTTGCCGGCGGAGAGCCGGAAGAGCCGGTCGGCGGTGCCCGCGTCGACCGGCCCGTCGAGGATGGCGGCGAGCAGCCCGGTCGTCTCGGTCGGGCCGAGCGGGCCCAACTCGACCAGGTCGACCAGGTCGTCGGTCCACAGGGCCCGGATCGGCAGCGGGATCTGCTCGCCGTTGCGCAGGGTGCCGATGACGGTGGTGTTCTCGGCGCGGGCGATCAGGTGGACCAGCGCCGCCGAGGGCGGGTCGAGCAGGTGGGCGTCGTCGATGGCGAGCACGATCGGCCGGCCGGCGGCCTGTTCCTGGAGCAGGTCCACCGCCCAGCGCAGGATGCCGGCGGGGGAGAGCCCCTGCGGCTGCTCGGCGGGGAGGACCTGGACGAGGCCGCCGAAGGGCAGCGCCGCCGTGGTGGCGCTGGCCGAGACCGACCAGATGGCGTACCGGTCGGGGGAGAGCGCGGCCACCCCCTCCCGGAGCAGCCGGCTCTTGCCGACCCCGGCGCTGCCGCTGAAGAGCAGGCCGCGCCCGTCCGGGCCGCCGATCGCCGACAGCAGGCGGTGCAGTTCATCCGTGCGGCCGACGAAGTCCCAGCGACTCATCGCTGCAGCATATCGACGCTGTTCCGTACGCGGCTGCATCGTCACGCAACGAAGTTGAGTAATCGCTCGATTAACGGTGAGTATTCTGCCTGTTCCGTGTCGGACACCCGACAGCCGTAGTCTTCCGACATCCGGTGTGTCACCACCGGATCCCCCCCATGCGGCCGGTCCACACCCGGTCGCCGGACCGGGAGGCCACCTGATGAAGCCGGGTCCTCTGTCGCCGGTCGACGTGCCCGACCCGGGCCGGGCCGGCGAGTCGCCGCGCTGCGTGCCGCTGCCCACCCGGCTCGGCGCCGGCGAGCCCAGCCCCGAGGAGCCGCTCGCGGTCGTCGTCGCGGGACCGGCCGGCGCCGGGCGGCGCGAACTGCTCGCCGGCCTGCTCACCGTGGACCCGGGCATGCTGGTCGCGCCCGAGGGCAGCTACCTGCTGGTCAACCACGCGCGGGCGGCGACCCGGGCGGCGTACGTGCCCGGCTACCGGCAACCCCACTCGTACGGTGTCGACCCGCTCGCGGCCGGGCCGGCACTGGCCCGGCCGCCGCGCCGGGTGGAGCTGAGCCTGCCCAACCCGCTGCTGCGCCACTTCTCGGTGCTCGACACGCCGGACACCGGCGCGCTCGGCGTCGCCGGCGGTCGGGTGCTGCTGGAGACGGTGGGCCGGGCCGGCGCGCTGCTCTTCGTCATCTCCGCCGACCAGGCGTTCACGGCCGCCGAGCTGAACCTGCTCAGCGAGGTCGCCCAGGCCCGGGTGGAGGTGCACTTCACCGTCACGCCCGGTGCGGCCGGCTGGACGGCCCCGGCGGACGGCCCGGCGGTGACGGACGACTCGGGGGCGTCCGAGTCGTCGGCCGTCCGCCGGGGCGGCACCGCTCCCCGTCCCGCCGGGCGGGCGGTCGATCCGGCGGAGGTCTGCCTCGCCGCGCACCGGGCCGCCCTGCTCTCCGCGGTGCCCGACCTGGCCACCGCCCGCTGGCACGCCGTGCGTCCGACCGACCACGCGCCGCTGCGTCGGGCGCTGGTCGGCTGGGCCGCGGACGAGGGTCTGCGGCGGGCCAGCGTCCGCCCGCCGGAACCGCCCGGCGCGCACGGCAAGGTGCCGGTCGTGCCCGGCCTGGACGCCGGTGACCTCGTGGAACGGCTGGACCGGCGGACCCGGGCCTGCGCCCAGCGGATCCGCCAGCACCTCGCTCTGGAACTGGCCAACATCCACCTGCGGGTGGTGCAGGAGATCGTGTTCGGGGTCGGCTGCGCCGGCCTGCCGCAGCTGCTCGACCGGGAGATGGAGGCGTTGTCGCTGCTGGCCACCGCCCAGTGTGACGAGGCGGCCCGGAGCGTCGTCGACGAGACGGCCGCCCGGGCCTTCGGGGCGCCGCTGGCCGAGGGGGTACGCCGGCGGATCACCCACGCCGTGCGGTGGGGCCTCGCCGACTACCCGGCCGGCCGGGAGCTGGACAAGGTGCTCCTGGTCACCAGCACGGCCGGGGTGGCCGGGCTGGCCGGTGGCGGCGCGTTCGAGGCGCTCGCCGGCTTCCCCGGCGCGGACCGCGACGAGGTGCTGCCCCCGGTCGGGGTGGCCCTCTCCGGTGGCTGCTGGCAGCACTGGCGGCTGCCCGGCAACGACGATCCGAACGGCGCGCGGTCCTGGGCGCAGCGGGCCCTGCGCGAGGTGGAGCTGGAACTGTCCCGCGAGGTGTCCCGCCGCTTCGAGGTGATCCGTCTGTCGCTGGGCGCGGTGCTCTCCGATGCTGTCGACCACGGCATCCTGCTCGCCTGACGGGGCGGCCGCCGGGCGGCCGGCCGGGTCGCGGTACGCGGCCCGGGAGGGTGATCCCGGCGGGCGCGGCGTTCCGGTTCCTCGGTTCCCGGGATCCGGTGGCACGATGGGGGGCATGGCGGCTCCACAGGTTGCACCGGTCGAGACGCCGGACACCGACCAGGTGCCGGCTTCCGACCGGCCGTGGGTGACCATCGTCTGGGACGATCCGGTCAACCTCATGACGTACGTGACCTGGGTGTTCCAGAAACTCTTCGGATACAGCCGGGAGAAGGCCGAGCAGCTCATGCTGGATGTGCACCACAAGGGCAAGGCGGTGGTCTCCAGCGGGGCCCGCGAGCGGATGGAGCACGACGCCTCGCAGCTGCACGCGTACGGGCTCTGGGCGACCGTGGAGCGGTCGTGAGGGCGAGGAGGGGGCCGGTGTCACGAGCCCCGTGGGTGCGGACAAGGACGGCGTTGTGAGCATGTTCCGTCGCCACGGCGACCGTTACGTCGCCACCTTCGCGGTCGACGAGGTGCGGGTGCTGCGCAAGGTGGCCTCCGAGGTGGTCGGCCTGCTGACCGACGGCTTCGACCACACCGACCCGGTGGTCGGCCGGCTCTTCCCCGAGGTCTACCCGGACGACGCGGCGAGCACCGCGGAGTTCCGCCGGTACACCGAGGGCGACCTGAAGACCGCGAAGATCGACCAGGCCGGCGCGATCCTCGCCGCGCTGCCCGACGGGGAGGCCGGCGGCGAGGTGCGCCTCGACGCGGAGGCGGCCGAGGCGTGGCTGCGCGCGCTCAACGACGCCCGGCTGGCGATGGGCGTACGCCTGGAGATCAAGGACGGCACCGACCTGGGCGAGGAGCTCGACGACGCGGTCGCCGAGGACCCCAGCTCGTCGCGGGTGTTCCAACTGTCGGTCTACGCGTATCTCGGCTATCTGCAGGAATCCCTGCTCAACGCCCTGATCGACTGAGTGGTGACGGTTGCCACCCTCGCCGCCCGGGAGGGCCAGGCGCTAGGCTGGGCGGCGTGCTGAGCATCGACCGGTCGATCATCGACGCGATCGTGGCCCACGCGCGTCGGGACCACCCGGACGAGGCGTGCGGCGTGGTCGCCGGTCCCGCCGGCAGCGACACCCCGACCCGGCACATCCCGATGGAGAACGCCGCCCGCTCGATGACCTTCTACGAGTTCGACTCGATGGAGCAGCTGCGGGTGTGGCGGGAGATGGACGACCGCGACGAGGAACCGGTCGTCATCTACCACTCCCACACCGCCACGGAGGCGTACCCGTCCCGCACGGACATCTCCTTCGCCGGTGAGCCCGGGGCCCACTACCTGCTCGTCTCGACCCGCGAGCCCGACACCGAGGAGATCCGCTCCTTCCGGATCGTCGACGGTGTGGTCACCGAGGAGCCGGTCCGGATCGTGGCTGCCGCCGTGGACCCGCACGCCGTCCAGTCCTACATGTTCGGGCAGAGCCCGGCGACGGTCGACTACGAGTGTTCCGGCCGCTGATCTTCTCAGCGCCCGGCACCGCACTCTCACCCGTCACCTGGCACACCCGGACAAGGAGCACGAGACATCATGGCCATCGAGGTTCGCATCCCCACCATCCTGCGCAGCTACACCGGCGGCGCGAAGGTCGTCGAGGGCAGCGGTGACACGCTGAACGACCTGCTCAGCGATCTGGACTCCCGGCACGGCGGCCTCAAGGCCCGGCTGGTCACCGACGCCGGCGTGCTGCACCGGTTCGTCAACGTCTACGTCAACGACGAGGACGTCCGCTTCCTCGGCGCGCTCGACGCCAAGCTCAACGACGGCGACAGCGTGACCATCCTGCCGGCCGTGGCCGGCGGCGCCTTCGGCTTCGCGGCGGCCGCCGCCCTCGCCGGGCGCCGCGCGCCCGTCGCCCGCTGAGGGCGGCGTCATGACGCGGTACGACAGCCTGCTCGACGCGTGCGGCGGCACGCCCCTGGTGGGGCTGCCGCGGCTGTCGCCGGCGGTGCCCGAGGGGGCGCCGCCGGTGCGGCTCTGGGCGAAGCTGGAGGACCGGAACCCGACCGGCAGCATCAAGGACCGGGCGGCGCTGTTCATGGTCCGCGCGGCCGAGGAGGCCGGCCGGCTCCGCCCCGGTGCCACCATCCTGGAGCCGACCAGCGGCAACACCGGCATCTCGCTGGCCATGGTGGCCAAGCTGCGCGGCTACCGGCTGGTCTGCGTGATGCCGGAGAACGTCTCGACCGAGCGGGTCCAGCTGCTCCGGATGTACGGCGCGGAGATCATCTTCTCGCCGGCCGCCGGCGGCTCGAACCAGGCCGTCGCGACCGCGAAGCAGATCGCCGCCGAGCACCCCGACTGGGTGATGCTCTACCAGTACGGCAACGAGGCGAACGCCCGCGCCCACTACGAGACCACCGGGCCGGAGCTGCTGCACGACCTGCCCACGATCACCCACTTCGTGGCCGGGCTGGGCACCACCGGCACGCTCATGGGCACCGGGCGCTACCTGCGGGAGAAGGTCGAGGACATCCAGATCGTCGCGGCCGAGCCGCGCTACGGCGAGCTGGTCTACGGCCTGCGCAACATCGACGAGGGGTACGTCCCCGAGCTCTACGACGCCGGGGTGCTCTCCCGACGCTTCTCGGTGGGCACCCGGGACGCGGTGCTGCGCACCCGGCAGCTCGTCGAGGTGGAGGGGATCTTCGCCGGCTTCTCCACCGGCGCGATCCTGCACGCCGCCCTGGCGGTGGCGCACGAGGCGATCCGGGACGGCCGCCGCGCCGACGTCGCGTTCGTGATCGCCGACGGCGGCTGGAAGTACCTCTCCACCGGGGCGTACGGCGGCACCCTCGCCGACGCCGAGGATGCCCTGGAGGGCCAGCTCTGGGCCTGATCGGCCCGGTCGCCGGGCCGGTCGGCGGTACCCGTCGACCGGCCCGTCCGCCGGCTTCGGGACCGGACGTGTGTGGGTGTCACGTTGATGACAACTTCCGGTAGATGATTCTTGCCCGACCGGGCCGACGCGTAGGCTGCGCAGCGTGACGAACGCGTCGGTAGAGATCATCGGCGGTGTCATTGCCGGCGTGTCGACTACCAAGCGTGACATCGGGGCAACCCGATGCGACTGACCGTCCTGGGCTGCGCGGGCAGCTTCCCCGGCCCCGAGTCACCCTGCTCCGCCTACCTGGTCGAGGCCGAGGGCTTCAAGCTCCTGGTCGACTTCGGCTCCGGGGCGCTCTCCACCCTCCAGCGCTACGCCGGCCTGCACGCACCCGACGCGATCATCCTCACCCACCTGCACTGCGACCACATGCTCGACGCGGTGACCTACGTGGTGGTCCGCCGGTACGGCCCGGACGGCCCGCACCCGCCCATGCCGGTGTACGCCCCGGCCGGCGCCCCCGACCGGCTCAACGCCGCCTACGGCCAGCCGGACGGCACGCTCGAGGACGTCTACCAGTTCTACGCCCTCGAACCGGGCACCTTCCCGATCGGCCCGTTCAGCGTCACGGTCGACCGGATGAACCATCCGGTGGAGACGTACGGCGTGCGGCTGGAGCACGGCGGCAAGGTGCTCTGCTACTCGTCGGACACCGCGCCCAGCGACGCGCTGCTGCGCCTGGCCCAGGGCGCCGACCTGTTCCTCTGCGAGGCCAGCTACCTCGACGGGGTGGAGAACCCGCCGGACCTGCACCTCACCGGCCGGGAGGCGGGCGAGTACGCCACCAAGGCGGGGGTGGGTCGACTGCTGCTCACCCACCTGGTGCCGGCCTGGGGCAGTGAGTCGCACACGGTGGAGGCGGCGGCCGGGGCGTACGCCGGCCCGCTGGACGTGGTCCGCCCGGGCGCCTGCTACGACGTCTGACCGGCGTACCGGGGCGGTGCCCCGGCCGGCCGGCGGGGCAGCCGCCACCACCGCACCCGCCCTAAGATCACGCGGGTGACCGACCCCTCCTCCGGCCCACCCGGCCCGCACCCGCCGTCCGGCTGGCCGCCCGCCCCGCAGCCGCCCGCGCCGGGCTGGCCGTCGCCGGCCGGTCCGCCGTACCCGGGGCCGGGCGGTCCGCCGCAGCCGCCGTATCCGGGGTCGGTCGGCGGTCCGCCGCAGCCGCCGTACCCGGGGCCGGGCGGCCCGTCGCAGCCGCCGTATCCGGGGTCGGCCGGCGGTCCGGCGCAGCCGCCGTACCCGGGGCCCTTCCCGGTCGGCCCGCACCCGGCGCCGCGCAAGCGCTCCGGCACCGGCCGGGTGGTGGCGGTCCTGCTCGCCGTCGGCGTGCTGCTGCTGGGGCTCTGCTGCTGCGGCGCGGTCACCTACAACGGCTGGTACCAGCCCCGCCAGCTACAGGAACAGCGCAAGGAGATGGTCGAGGACGCCGGCGTGCCCGCCGGCTTCACGTCCGCCGGCGTCTCGGCGGACGACAACCGGGCCGGCGCCAGCTACCAGCTCGACTGCCCGCGGGGCACCTGCCCGGTCGACGTGGCGCAGAGCCTCCAGGCGTGGCTGGTCAACGCCGGCCTGCCGATCACCGTGGACCGGATGCGGACCTGCCTGGCCGATCCCGACCTTCCGACCTGCCGCGTCTTCACCTGGAAGCGGGACGGTTTCTCGATCACCGCGACCGTGGTCGGCGTCCTGCCGCGCAGCGGGCGGAGCAGCGTCGACGGTTCGGTCACCGTGACGCTGAGCGTCGGCTGGCACGACTGAACCGGGTGGGCACCCGGGGACGGTTCACTCCGGGCACCGCATAAGGTGCAGGCATGGTGCGACCTGACGGGCGGCGGCCCGACCAACTCCGACCGGTGACGCTGACCCGGGGCTGGAGCACCCACCCGGAGGGCTCGGTCCTTGTCGAGTTCGGTGCGACCCGGGTGCTCTGCACGGCGAGCGTCACCGAAGGGGTGCCCCGCTGGCGCAAGGGCTCCGGCCTCGGCTGGGTGACCGCCGAGTACGCGATGCTGCCCCGGGCCACCAACACCCGCTCGGACCGGGAGAGCGTCAAGGGCCGGGTCGGCGGGCGGACCCACGAGATCTCCCGGCTGATCGGTCGCAGCCTGCGGGCCTGCGTCGACCTGAAGGCGCTCGGCGAGAACTCGGTGGTGCTCGACTGCGACGTGCTCCAAGCCGACGGCGGCACCCGGACCGCCGCGATCACCGGCGCCTACGTGGCGCTGCACGACGCGGTGACCTGGCTGGCCGAGCGGAAATCGCTCGCCGGCAAGGTGGAGAAGGTGATGCACCGCTCGGTGGCCGCGGTGAGCGTCGGCATCATCGCCGGTGAGCCACGGCTGGACCTCTGCTACGAGGAGGACGTGGCGGCCGAGGTCGACATGAACGTGGTCTGCACCGGCACCGGCGACTTCGTCGAGGTGCAGGGGACCGGCGAGGCCGGGATCTTCGCCCGCGACCAGCTCGACGCCCTGCTCGACCTGGGCGTGGCGGGCTGCCTGGAACTGGCCGACGCGCAGCGGAAGGCGCTCACCTGATGAACTGGCCGACGCGCAGCGGAAGGCGCTGAACATGAACAAGGTCCTGCTCGCCACCCGGAACCGCAAGAAGCTCGTCGAGTTGCAGCGGATCCTCGACGGCGCGCTCGGCGCGCACCGGATCGCCCTGGTCGGCCTCGACGACGTCGAGGAGTACCCGGAGCTGCCGGAGACCGGGCTGACGTTCGGCGAGAACGCGCTGATCAAGGCGCGGGAGGGCTGCCGGCGTACCGGCCTGCCCACCATCGCCGACGACTCAGGGCTGTCGGTGGACGCGCTCAACGGCATGCCGGGCGTGTTCAGCGCCCGCTGGTCCGGCCGGCACGGCGACGACCGGGCCAACCTCCAGCTGGTGCTGGACCAGGTCGCCGACGTGCCGGACGAGCACCGGGGCGCCGCGTTCGTCTGCACCGTCGCGCTGGTGCTGCCCGGCGGCAAGGAGCACCTGGTCGACGGCCGCCAGCCCGGCCGGCTGCTGCGCGCCCCGCGCGGCGACGGTGGCTTCGGCTACGACCCGATCTTCCTGGGCGACGGGCAGGAGCGGACCAACGCCGAGCTGACGCCCGCGGAGAAGGACGCCATCAGCCACCGCGGCAAGGCGCTGCGCGAGCTGGCCAAGCTGGTCGCCAAGGTGCTCCCGCCGGCCGCCTGACCGGGCCGTCCTCGCCGTCCGCTCGACGCGGACGGCGAGGAGACCGCCCGTCAGACCAGCCGGTGCCCCCCGTCGACGTGCAGCACCGTCCCCGTGATGAAGCTGTTCTCCAGCACCGCCACGAAGGCTCGGGCGATGTCGGCCGGATCACCCACCCGGCCGCCCGGCAGCCGCTCGGCCATCGCGGCGAGCCGGGCCTGCTTGGCGTCGCCCGCGAAGGTGTCCCAGATCGGGGTGTCCACCCAGCCCGGGGAGACCGCGTTGACCCGGACCGGGGCGAGTTCCAGCGCCAACGCCCGGACGAGCGACTCCAACGCGCCGTTCGCGGTCGCCACCATCGAGCCGCCCGGTGCCGGCCGGTAGGCGGCGATGCCCGAGGTGAAGGTGAGCGAACCGCTCGGGGCGATCCCGATGTGCTTGGCCACCAGCCACGGCCCGAGCACCTTGGTGCCGAGGACCGCCCGCGCCGCGTCGAGGTCCAAGTCGCCCAGCGGGCCGTACGCCCCCGTCATGTCGGCGGCGGTGACCACCACGTGATCGAGTTGTCCACAGTCGCCGGCCAGCCGTCGTACCTGCTCATCGTCGGCGACGTCGACCGGGTGGGTGCGCAGCCGGTCCGGGGCGTCCAGGCGCCGGGCCGCGGCGGCCAGCCGGTCGGCGGAGCGCCCGGCGATGGTCACCTCCGCGCCGCCGTGCAGCAGCAGTTCCCCCAGCGCCAGCCCCATGCCCGAGCCGCCGCCGACGATGAGGATCCGAGATCGTGTCATGCCGCCCAGGTTCCCGGCTGGCCGGACCGGCCGGGAGACCGCGCCGGGACAGGCCCTGACCGGGCCACCCCCGCCGGGTCGGCGGCTGGCAGACTCGACGGGTGGTCGATCATGGCGCCCTCGGCGAGTTCCTGCGCAACCGGCGGGCCCGGCTCGGTCCGGCCGAGGTGGGGCTGCCGGCGGGCACCGGCCGTCGGCAGACACCGGGCCTGCGCCGCGAGGAACTGGCGGCCCTGGCCGGGGTGAGCGTCGACTACTACATCCGGCTGGAACGCGGCCGGGACACCAACCCGGGCCCCGCCGTTCTCGACGCGCTCGCCACGGCGCTGCGCCTCGATGACGACGAGCGGGCCCACCTGCACGCGCTGGCCCGCAACGCGGCCGGTCGATCCGCGCGCCGGCCGCGCCCGGCCGCCGCCCCACGGCCGGGGCTGCGGCTGCTGCTGGCGAGCGTCCGGCCCACCCCGGCGTACGTGCTGAGCCCCACCAGCGACGTCCTCGCCGCGAATCCGGAGGGGTACCGGCTGCTGGCCGGGATCGAGCAGTGGCCGGCGCAGCGGCGCAACCTGATCCGGTACGTCTTCGTCCATCCGGTCGCCCGCACGCTCTTCACGCCGTGGCGGCGGATGGCCGAGGACTGCGTGGCCCACCTGCGCACGGTCGCCGCCGCCGACCCCGACTCACCCGAACTGGCCCGGCTGGTCGCGGAGCTGTCCGGGGCCGCCGAGGAGTTCGCGGAGTTGTGGCGGCACTACGACGTACGGGTCAAGAGCGGCGCGCGGCGCACCTTCCAGCATCCCGGAGTGGGCCGGCTGGAGCTGACCTCGGAGATCCTGACCGCCCCGGACGGGCAGCGGTTCGTCGCCTTCCAGCCTGGCCCGGGGACGCCGGACACGGACGCGCTCGCCCTGCTGGCCCATACTCCCACCTACGCCTGAGCGGGCACGGGCGACCGCTCAGCGGTGGTGGACCGTGGTCAACTCGCCACCCAGCTTCCGCACGGCGACCCGGTCCTCGGCCGCCAGCACGGTCAGCACCCGTTCCACCTCGGCCAGGGTGGCGTACCGGCCGACCGAGCGGGCCGCCTCGGTGTCCAGCTCCTCCACCCAGAGCCCGCTCGGGTTCCAGGTGGTCTGCACGCAGCCGCCGGAGCGGCCGAAGCAGGTGAGGAAGTCGTAACTGAGCGGGCGCATGGTCCGCACCAGTGCGAGCACCTCCGGGAGGTCCAGCGGCACCGCCTGGTCCGACCAGCCGACCTGGTCGCCGGTCACCTCGACGAAGCCGGCCGGGTTGGGGACCGGCGTGCCGGCTGGTGAGAGGCCGCACAACCGCCGCACCAGCGCCATCCCCTCGTGCCGGCCCACGGTCAGCTCCGGCAGCTCGTCTCGGCAACGATGGCGGCCGCGGGCAGTTCGGCCAGCGCCACCTGCCGGCGGACGAAGGTCCGAATCTGGTCGGGCAGGTCGTCCCCGTCCGGGGCGGTCACGGCGTCGTCATCGGTCACGGCGGCGAACGCTAGCAGCCCCGGCCGACCGCGGCACCGCTCAGCTCAGCGGCCCGATCTCCCGCTCGATCGCCGCCCGCAGCTCCGGGCCCCGGACCACCTCGCGCGCCGCCTCCATCAGCGGGGCGAGGAACATGTCCGGCCCCGGCTCGCCGATGGTGTCACCGAGCGCGGCGACCGCCGCCCGGCCGGCCGGGGACGGGGTCAGCGGCGCGCGCAGCTGGAGCCCGCGGACGGCCGACAGCAGCTCCACGGCGAGCACACTGGTCAGGTTGTCCAGCACGGTGCGCAGCTTCTTGGTCGCGGCCCAGCCCATCGAGACGTGGTCCTCCTGCATGCCGCTGGTGGGCAGCGAGTCGACCGAGGCGGGGGCGGCCAGCCGCCGGTTCTCCGCGACGATGCCGGCCGCGGTGTACTGGGCGATCATCAGGCCGGAGTTGACCCCGGCGTCGGGGGAGAGGAACGCCGGCAGGTCGCGGGAACGGGTGACGTCGAGCAGGCGGTCCACCCGGCGCTCGGCGATGGCGCCCACCTCGGCGGCGGCGATGGCCAGGTAGTCGGCGGCGAAGCCGAGCGGCGCGCCGTGGAAGTTGCCGGTCGACTCGACCCGGCCGTCCGGCAGCACCACCGGGTTGTCCACCACGGACAGCAGCTCCCGGCCGGCGACCACCTCGACGAAGTCGAGGGTGTCCCGGGCCGCGCCGGCCACCTGCGGGGCGCAGCGCATCGAGTACGCGTCCTGCACGGCGTGGGCCAGGTCGTCGCGGTGCGAGTCCATCACGGCCGAGTTCTGCAGCAGCCGGTGGATGTTCGCGGCCGAGGCGGCCTGCCCGGGATGCGGCCGGATGGCGTGCAGCTCGGGCAGGAACGGCCGCTCCGAACCGAGCATCGCCTCGATGGCCAGCGCGGCGGTCACGTCGGCCATGGCGAACAGGTGCCGCGCGTCGTGGATGGCCAGCAACAGCATGCCGAGCATGCCGTCGGTGCCGTTGATCAGCGCCAGCCCCTCCTTGGCGGCCAGCTCGATCGGCGCCAGGCCGACCCGGCTCAGCGCGTCGGCGGCCGGGATCCGGTCGCCGGCCGGGCCGAGCACCCAGCCCTCGCCGAGCAGCACCAGCGCGCAGTGCGCCAGCGGGGCCAGGTCGCCGGAGGCGCCCAGCGAGCCGTGCTCCGGCACCCACGGGGTGACCTCGTGGTTGAGCAGGTCCACCAGGGCCTCGGCGACCAGCGGGCGGACCCCGGAGCGGCCGAGGGCGAGCGAGCGTACCCGCAGCAGCATCATGGCCCGGACCACCTCGCGGGGCATGGGCGCGCCGACGCCGGCGGCGTGCGAACGGATCAGCGCGTGCTGCAGCTCGGCCCGCCGCTCCGGCGCCACGAAGGTGTTGGCGAGCGCCCCGAACCCGGTGGAGACGCCGTACACCGGGCGGCCGGCCGCCTCGATGCCGTCCACGATGGACCGGCTGGTCGCCATCGCCGCCACCGTGTCGGGGTCGAGGACGACCTTGGCGGTGCCGCGGGCCACGGCGAGCACGTCGGCGGGGGACACCCCGGTGGGCTGGATGATCACTGTGGACATTGCGGCACTCCGTTGTGCAGGACCTGGCGGATCAGCGGAACCCCTGGCCGGTAGGCCAGGTGCAGGTGGGACGGGGCGTCGAGGATCATCAGGTCGGCCCGCGCGCCCCGTGCGAGCCGGCCCACGTCGGTGCGGCGCAGCGCCGCCGCCCCGCCGGCGGTCGCGGCCCACACGGCCTCCGCCGGGGTCATCCGCATCTCGCGTACGGCGAGCGCGACGCAGAACGGCATCGACGAGGTGTACGACGAGCCGGGGTTGCAGTCGGTGGCCAGCGCCACCGTCACCCCCGCGTCGAGCAGCCGCCGGGCGTCCGGGTACGGCGACCGGGTGGAGAACTCCGCCCCGGGCAGCAGGGTGGCGACGGTGGCGGTGTGCCCGCCCTCGGCGCACATGCAGTCGACCCGGGTGGCGGCGAGCGCGTCGACGTCGGCGTCGGACAGGTGGGTGCAGTGGTCCACGCTGGCCGCGCCCAGCTCCACCCCGAGCTGCACGCCCGGACCGGGGCCGAGCTGGTTGGCGTGCACCCGCACGCCCAGGCCGACCGCCTGCCCGCAGGCGAGGATGGCCCGCGCGTGGTCCACGTCGAAGGCGCCCCGCTCGCAGAACACGTCGATCCACCGGGCGTACGGCGCGGCGGCGGCCAGCATCGGCCCGCACACCATGCCCACGTAGTCGTCCGGACGGTCGGCGTACTCGGGCGGGACCACGTGCGCGCCGAGGAAGGTGGTGTCCTCGGTGAACTCGGCGGCGATCCGCAGCGAGCGGGCCTCGTCGGCGACGGTGAGCCCGTACCCACTCTTGATCTCGATGGTGGTGGTGCCCTGCCGCATCGCCTCGCCGCGCAGCCGGGCCACGGTGGCCCGCAGCTCGCCGTCGGAGGCCGCCCGGGTGGCGCCCACGGTCGTGCGGATACCACCGCCGGTGTAGGGCTCGCCGGCCATCCGGGCGGCGAACTCGGCGGCCCGGTCCCCGGCGAAGACCAGGTGGGCGTGGCTGTCCACGAAGCCGGGCAGCACGGCCGCGCCGGCCGCGTCGATCCGCCGGTCGGCGGCTGGAGCGTCCCGGGCCGGCCCGACCCAGGCCACCTCGCCGTCCTCGACCAGCACGGCGGCCTCGCGGCGGATGCCGAGCGGGCCGGCGTCGCCGGCACCGTCGTTGGTGACCAGCTCACCGATGTTGTCCACCAGCAGGCTCGCGCTCACGGGGTCACCGTCGCGATGGCGTCGCGCAGCTCGCTCGGCACGTCGACGGTCAGGTGCCGGCCGTCGGCCACCACCGTCCGGCCGTCCACCACCACGTGCGTCACGTCCGCGGCGGTGGCCGCGAAGAACGCCCCGACCGGCGGCACGCCCGCGGTGCGGGCGCTGTCCAGCCGTACCGTGACCAGGTCGGCCCGGTCCCCGACCGACAGCCGGCCCGCGTCGCCCCAGCCCAGCGCGGCGTGCCCGGCGACGGTGGCCGCGCCGACCAGCTCCGCCGCGCTGAAGTGGCCGCGCCGGCGGGTGCGCAGCCGCTCGTCCAGCTCGACCGCGCGGGCCTCCTCGAAGAGGTCGATCACGGCGTGGCTGTCGCTGCCCAGGCTCAGCGGGCTGCCCGCGTCCGCCATCCGGCGGGCCGGCCCGATACCGTCGGCGAGGTCCCGCTCGGTGGTGGGGCAGAGGCAGATCCCGGTCCGGTTCTCCCCGAGCAGGCCGACGTCGGCGCTGGTCGGGTGGGTGGCGTGCACGGCCGTGCTGTGCGGGCCGAGCACGCCGTGGTCGGCCAGCAGCCGGGTCGGCGTGCAGCCGTGCACGGCCCGGCAGGCGTCGTTCTCGGCCGGCTGCTCGGAGAGGTGCACGTGCAGCGGCACGCCGGCCCGGTGGGCCAGATTGGCGACGGTGGCGAGCTGCTCGGCCGGCACCGCCCGCACCGAGTGGATGGCGGCGCCGACCCGGGCGTGGTCGTCCTCCGGGCGGAAGGCGGCCACCCGCTCCGCCCAGCGCAACGCGTCCCCGTCGCCGAACCGCCGCTGCGCCCCGGCCAGCGGCTCGCCGTCGACGGTGGCGGTCAGGTAGGCGGCGTCCAGCAGGGTGAGCCGGATGCCGGCGTGCGCGGCGGCCTCCACCAGCGCCGCCGACATCGCGTTCGGGTCGTCGTACGGCGTCCCGTCCGGGCCGTGGTGCAGGTAGTGAAACTCGCCCACGCAGGTGATCCCGGCCAGCGCCATCTCCGCGTACGTGGCCCGGGCCAGCGCCAGGTAGGAGTCCGGGTCCAGCCGGGCGGCCACGTCGTACATGACGTCCCGCCAGCTCCAGAAGTCGCCCCGCCCGCCGTGGGTCCGCCCGCGCAACGCCCGGTGGAACGCGTGCGAGTGGGCGTTGGCCAGCCCGGGCAGGGTCAGCCCGGGCAGCCGGGTGGCGTCGCCGAGCACCTCGACCCCGGCGGCCGGGCTGCCGCCGCCGACCAGCGGCGCGACCGCGACGATCCGGCCGTCCTCGGCCTCGATCAGCACGTCCGGGGTGGGCTCGGCGTGGTCGGGCAGCCAGGCGTACTCGGCCAGCCAGCGGGTCAGCGGCATGCCAGCTCCTCCAGCACCCGGGCCAGGGCGGTCACCCCGGCCGCGCAGTCGGCGTCGGTGGCGGACTCGGCGGGGGAGTGCGACACCCCCGTCGGGTTCCGCACGAACAGCATGGCGGTCGGCAGGTGCGCCGCGAGCACCCCGGCGTCGTGTCCCGCCCCGGTCGGCAGCACCGGCGCGGCCAGCAGCCCGGCCAGCCGGTCGGCCAGCCCGCCGTCGAAGGCCACCAGCGGGGTGGCCGACTCCTGGGTGCAGGTCAGCTCGGTGCCGTCCCGCTTCGCCCGCTCGGCGGCCTTCGCCCGGACCGCCTCGACCAGGCCGTGCAGCGTGCCCGGCTCGGCCGCCCGGGCGTCCAGCCAGCCGGTCACCCGCGCCGGGATGGCGTTGGTGGCGTTCGGCTCCACGGCCACCCGGCCCACCGTGGCGTGCGCGTCGCGCAGCCGGGCCTCCTTGTTCGCCGCGAGCACGGTGAACGCGTAGGTGAGCATCGGGTCGCGGCGGTCGGCCATCCGGGTCGTACCCGCGTGGTTGCCCTCGCCGTGGAAGTCGAACCGCCAGCGGCCGTGCGGCCAGATGGCGCTCGCCACCGCCACCGGCGCGTCCCGGTCGACCAGCGCCCGGCCCTGCTCGACGTGCAACTCCACGAAGGCCGCGAAGCGGCCGAGCAGGCCGCGGTCGGCGCCCGCCGGCCGGTCGCCCAGCGCCTCGGCGAAGCTCACCCCGGCCGCGTCGCGCAGCCCGGCCGCGCGGTCGGCCGCGATCTCCCCGGTGAGCAGCCGCGACCCCAGGCACGGTACGCCGAACCGGGCGCCCTCCTCCTCCACGAACGCGGCCACCGCCACCGGCCGGACCGGGGTGACCCCGGCGGACCGCAGCTCGTCCACGGCCAGGAACGCGCTGACGATGCCGAGCGGCCCGTCATAGGCCCCGCCGTGCGGCACCGAGTCGAAGTGGCTGCCGGTGAGCACCGCGTCCCCGGCGGCCGGGTCACCCCACCAGGCGAAGAGGTTGCCGTTGCCGTCGGCGGTCACCGGCATGCCGCGCTGCCCGGCCTGCTCCCGGAACCAGTCGCGCAGCGCCAGCTCCGGCCCGGTCAGCGCGTAGCGCAGGTAGCCGCCGCTGCCCGCGTCCCGCCCGACCGGCGCGATCTCGTCCCACAGCTTCCGGAACCGCGCGGCCAGCTCGGTCACGCCGTGCCCCCGCTGGTCGTGATCGCGGGGCCGGGTCGCGCGGTCACGCCGGGCCCTCGGCCATCGGCACCCGGACGCCGGTCCGCTGCGCCACCTCGCGGGCGTCGTCGTAGCCGGCGTCGACGTGCCGGATGACGCCCATCGCCGGGTCGTTGGTGAGCACCCGCTCGATCTTCTGCCCGGCCAGCGCGGTGCCGTCGGCGACGCAGACCTGACCGGCGTGGATGGACCGGCCGATGCCGACCCCGCCACCGTGGTGGATGGACACCCAGGACGCCCCGCTGGCCGTGTTGACCAGGGCGTTGAGCAGCGGCCAGTCGGCGATCGCGTCCGAGCCGTCGGCCATCGCCTCGGTCTCCCGGTACGGGCTGGCCACGCTGCCGCAGTCCAGGTGGTCCCGGCCGATCACCACCGGGGCGCTCAGCTCGCCGGCGGCCACCATCTCGTTGAACCGCACCCCGGCCTTGTCCCGCTCGCCGTAGCCCAGCCAGCAGATCCGCGCCGGCAGGCCCTGGAAGGCGACCCGCTCGCCGGCCAGCCGGATCCACCGGGCCAGCGACTCGTTCTCCGGGAACAGGTCGAGGATGGCCCGGTCGGTGGCCGCGATGTCCTTCGGGTCGCCGGAGAGCGCCGCCCACCGGAACGGGCCCTTGCCCTCACTGAACAGCGGCCGGATGTACGCCGGCACGAAGCCGGGGAAGTCGAAGGCCCGCTCGTACCCGCCGAGCTTCGCCTCGCCGCGGATCGAGTTGCCGTAGTCGAACACCTCCGCGCCGGCGTCCAGGAAGCCGACCATCGCCGCCACGTGCCGGGCCATCGACGCCCGGGCCCGGTCGGTGAACTCGGCCGGCTTCGCCGCCGCGAAGTCCCGGGCGTCGGCCAGCTCCACCCCCACCGGCAGGTACGACAGCGGATCGTGCGCGCTGGTCTGGTCGGTGACGATGTCGATCTCGACGCCCTTGACCAGCAGCTCCGGGAAGACGACGGCCGCGTTGCCGACCACGCCGACGCTCAGCGCCCGGCGCTCCCGCTTCGCGGCGAGCACCCGCTGGACCGCGTCGTCCAGGTCGTCGGCGATCTCGTCCAGGTAGCGGTCGTGCATCCGGCGGGCCAGCCGGGACCGGTCCACGTCGACGATCAGGCAGGCGCCGCCGTTCATGGTCACCGCGAGGGGCTGCGCCCCGCCCATCCCGCCGCAGCCGGCGGTCAGCGTCAGCGTCCCGGCCAGGGTGCCGCCGAAGCGCTTCGCGGCCACCGCCGCGAACGTCTCGTAGGTGCCCTGCAGGATGCCCTGGGTGCCGATGTAGATCCACGAACCGGCGGTCATCTGCCCGTACATGGTCAGGCCGAGCTGCTCCAGGCGGCGGAACTCCGGCCAGGTCGCCCAGTCACCGACCAGGTTGGAGTTGGCCAGCAGCACCCGCGGCGCCCACTCGTGGGTACGCAGGACGCCGACCGGGCGGCCGGACTGCACCAGCATGGTCTCGTCGTCGCGCAGCTCGGTCAGCGTCCGCACCAGCGCGTGGTACGACGGCCAGTCCCGGGCGGCCTTCCCGGTGCCGCCGTAGACCACCAGGTCCTCGGGGCGCTCGGCCACCTCCGGGTCGAGGTTGTTCATCAGCATCCGCAGCGCGGCCTCCTGCGGCCACCCCTTGGCGGTGCGTGTGGTGCCGCGGGCGGCGCGGACGGGCTGGTGCATGTCGTACTCCTCTCAGCCGAGGAACAACTGGCGGCGGGCGGCGGACGACTCGAACGCCTCGAGCCGGGCCTGGGTCTCGGCCGGGGTGGCGTCACAGATCGCCTGCAGCACCACCATGGCCAGGGTCATCGGAGCGGTGTGCAGGTCGAAGACCAGATCGGTGCCGACGGCGGCGGGGAGCACCAGCTCGGCGTGGTCGGTGGCGGGACTCACCGGGGAGTCGGTGATCGCCACCACGGTCAGCCCGGCGTCGCGGGCCTCGCGCAGCGCGTCCAGGGTCTCCCGGGGATAGCGGGGCAGCACGAAGGCGAGCAGCGCGGTGGCCCCGGCGGCGGCGGCCTGGTCGAGCCGGTCGGCGAGCAGACTGCCGCCGTCGTCGAGCACCCGCACGTCCGGGTGTACCTTCGCGGCGAAGTACGCGAAGTAGGCGGCCAGCGGCGCGGCGGCGCGCAGACCGAGCACCGGCAGCGGCCGGCTGGCCGCGAGCAGCTTGCCCACCTCGGCGATCCGGCCGGCGTCGGCCAGCTCGCCGGCCAGCCGGTCCAGGTTGCCCATCTCGGTCCGGACCGCGCGCTGGAACGCGTTGCCGACGTCGGCCGGGGCGGCGCCGTCGGTGGCGGTCAGCCCACGCAGCCGGCGGCGCAGCGCCGGGTAGCCGTCGTGGCCCAACGCCATCGCGAACCGGGTCACCGAGGGCTGGCTCACGCCGGCCAGCTCGGCGACCTCCGCCGCCGACAGGTACGCCGCCGCGCCGGCGTGCTGGACCAGGCAGTGCGCGATCCGGCGCTGGGTGGGGGTGAGCCGGACGCCGTGGAAGAGGTCGAGCAGGCGGTCGGTGGGGGCCGCACCGCTTTCATTCATATCGCGACTCTATGCATGAAAACTTTCACTGCGCAACCTCCGTCCGGCGCCGGCCGGTTCGGGTCGATCCGCGGCCCTCCGAAAGCGATCCCGACCGCGATCGATCGGGGTAACCCGTCCGTCGAGGGGCGCTACGCGCGTTTTGCGGTGGCGACCGGAGAAGTCTGCCGCAAGCACCGGCTCTGTACTATCCGCACGGCGGATGAGCAGAGGAGTTGTCGCATGCAGCCGGTCGGTCCGTACAGGTTCACCGAGGCGCTCGGCGTCTGCCCGGTGGGCACCGCGTGGTGGGCGATCGACGGACAGGACCGGCTGGTGACGGTGGCGGTGCTCGAAGGCGCCGCGGCGACCGACCAGCCCTGGCGGGAGGCGTTCGCCAACGCCGCCAACGCCATGGCGCTGACCACCGGTGGCCTGCGCTACGTCAACGCCGACTTCGCCGCCGCGAAGCCCTGGGTCGCGTACCCGTCGGAAGAGGGGATGGGGGCGCAGCGGCTGTTCCAGACCCTCGGCATGGAGTTGCTGCCGGCGGAGTCCGCAACCGAGGTGCTGGTCCCGGAGACTGGCACCGTCACCGAACCGCCGCAGCCGGTCTCCGGGGTGCCGACCTCCGGCGGGCCCAGCCCGACCTCCGGTGCGCCCCTGCCGTGGGCGATGCACGCGGCGCTGCCCCAGCAGGCGCAGCAGGTCTCACCCGCGCCGGCTCCGGAGCACCAGCCGGTCGCTGTGCCGCAGCAGGGTCCCGCCCCGTTGCGGCCCGAGCACCCGCTGCCGGTCAGCGCGCCGCCGCAGGAGCCGTTCACCGCGCCCGCTCGCCGGATCACCCCCTCCGCGTCGCCCCGGCGCCGGACCGGGCTCTGGGTCGGCATCGCCGCCCTCGTCCTGGTCGTGCTCGCCGGCGCCGGCGGCCTGGCTGTCTGGGCCGGCTCCGGTGGCGACGAGAAGCCGCACCCGGTGGCCAGCGGCAGCACCAGCGCTCCGCCGCTGCTGCCGACCACGCCGCCGGAGTCGCCCGGCGTGGAGCCGCCGAAGCCCGGCGCGTGGCCGACCCAGTGGCCGAAGTTCAAGGAACGGGACACGGTACGTACGTTGAACCTCGACGGCCTGGGCTTCCCGGTGAAGGTGCCCACCAACTGGCAGTGCACGCTCGCCGGCCGCGCCGAGGGATTCGTCAAGTACCAGTGCGGCACCTCGGCGACCGGTGCCCAGACGCTGGGCGGTGAGGTGATCGTGCGGGACTGCCCGCAGCCGTGCACCGGGCAGTGGCAGACCGCCATGCGCGGTGTCGAGGAGGCCTGGGGCGCGCAGTGGATCCGCAGCGGCGAGTACGCCAGCTACGCCGAGAAGATCCTCGACGTTGACGGCGGGCAGCGGCACGGCCTGGTCGTCGTCGCCTACTTCCGCAGCGGTGAGGACGGCGCGATCGACCGCCAGTTGGTGATCCGGATGACCTCACCGGTGCCGGAGGCCTACCAGTTGCGTCGCTTCGCCAGCTACATCCGCGACGTGGTCGTCTTCTGAGGAGCGCTGGTGAGCCTCGCCTCGTCCACGTCGGACACCGGACCCCGTACCCTCGCCGATCGCTCGGTCGCGCTGATCCATGAGTGGTTCGGCGCCACCGGCGGCTCCGAACAGGTCTTCCTGAGCATGGCCGAGGTCGTGCCGCACGCGGAGCGATTCGTCCTCTGGAAGGACGACGACGCGACGGTGGACCCGGACATCCGTGAATCCTGGCTGGCGAGGACACCGTTGCGGCGCAGCAAGGCGCTCGCGCTGCCGCTCATGCCGCTCACCTGGCGGACCCTGACCCGCGCGCACTACGACGTCGTCATCTCGTCGAGCCACGCCTTCGCGCACACCGTCCGGATCGGTGACCCGGAGCGGACCCGCCACCTGAGCTACGTGCACTCGCCGGCCCGCTACGTCTGGAGTCCGGGCCTGGACCAGCGGGGCGCCAACCCGGTGCTCGCGCCGGTGCGCGCCGTGCTGCAGGCGGGGGACCGGCGGTTGAGTCGGCACGTGCACAGCTACGCGGCCAACTCCCGCGAGGTGCAGGGCCGGATCCGCCGCTTCTGGGGCCGGGACGCCCGGGTGATCAACCCGCCGGTGGAGGTGGACTACTTCGGGGCGGCCCCGCGGGAGGTGCGCGACCAGGACCGCCGGTACCTGCTCGGCGTCGGCCGCTGGATCCCGTACAAGAACTTCGATCTGATGATCGAGCTCGCGGCAGCTGCCGGCCTGCCGCTGGTCATCGCCGGCGGGGGTCCCGAGGAGGAGAACCTGCGCCGGCTCGCCGCCCGCGTCGACGTGCCGGTCCGGTTCGAGGTCCGGCCCAGCAGGGAACGGCTCCGCGAGCTGTACTGGGGGGCCGTGGCGCTGCTCTACCCGGCGCTGGAGGACTTCGGCATGATCCCGGTGGAGGCGCAGGCCTGCGGCACCCCCGTGGTGGGGTGGGCGCGCGGCGGGCTCCTGGAGACGGTGGTGACCGGCGAGACCGGCTTCCTCGTTGACGCCAGCGACCCGGCCGGCTACGTCGAGCCGATCCGGTTGGCGGCGAAGCTCCCCGCCGAGGCGGCGATGACCAACGCCCGCCGGTTCACCCCCGAGGTCTTCCAGGCGAACGTAGCCGCCTGGCTGACCGAAGAGGGGTAGCCCGCCGGCCGCGTCCCCGGATCTAGTAGGAGTTCCGGTGTTGGGCCCGGGGGCGGGGCCGCGCATAATCGTGCCGGGCTCAGTGCACTGCGAGCGGGGGACTACTGCATGGGGACGGCATCGCCCGTGGCGAACGTGCTGATGTTGGGCACCGCGGAATGGGATTCCCCGATCGCGACGAACCAGCACTACGTCGCGCGGGAACTCGCGACCAGCACGAAGGTGACGTTCGTCGAGTCACTGGGGCTGCGCCGGCCCCGGCTCAGCCGCGACGACCTGGTCCGGATGGCCGGGCGGGTCCGCAAGGCGGTGGGTGACCGCGAAGCGCCGGCCCATCGGCCCCGGCCGGCGAACGCCCAGATCGTGTCGCCGCTCGTGGTACCGCTGCACCGCACGCCCACCCGGCCGATCAACCGCGCCCTGCTCCGGCGGGCCACCGCTGCCTGGCTGGCCAGCTCACGACCCCGCGTGCTCTGGACCTTCACCCCGGTCACGTACGGCCTGGAGGAGGCCGCCGACGTCGTCGTCTACCACTGCGTGGACCTGCTGGCGACCTTCCCCGGCGTGGACGCCGTGGCCGTGGCCCGCGGCGAGCGGACGCTGTCGACCCGCACCGCCGTCGCGATCGCCACCAGCACGGCGGTCCGGGATCATCTCGTCGCCGCCGGATTCCCCCGCATCGAGCTGCTGCCGAACGTGGCGGACGTGTCCGTCTTCACGGCGGCGAGCCGGCCGGCGGCCGAGCGGCGTCCCGCCGTCCTCTTCTCCGGGAACCTCACCGTCCACAAGCTCGACGTGGGGCTCCTCGAATCCGTCGCCACCGCCCTGCGCGGGCACGGCGAGCTGCTGCTGGCCGGTCCGCTCGCCGCCGGCGGCGGCAGCTTCGACGCCGAGCTGCGCCGTCTCGAGGACCTCGGCGCCCGGCACGTCGGAGTGCTCACCCCGGACCGGCTCGCCGAGCTGGCCGGGACCTGCGCCGTCGGGCTGATCCCGTACGAGATCAACGACTACACCCGCGGGGTCAGCCCCCTGAAGTGCTTCGAATACCTCTCCTCCGGGCTGGCGGTGCTCAGCACCCCGCTGCCGGCGGCCACCGAACTGGCGCGGACCAACCCGCACGTGACGGTGGCCGAGGGCGACGACTTCCCCGCCCGCCTGCCGGACCTGCTCCGGCCCGTGCCCGACACCGTGCTCGACGACCGGATGGCCAGCGCGGCGGAACACGGTTGGTCGGGCCGCGGCGCGTTGCTGCGCGAGCTGCTGGAGTCCGAGCTGGTCGGTGGCCGGTGAAACGGGTACTCGTCGTCAGCGTCGAACCGCCCTGGCCGGCCCAGCACGGCGGCCGCATCCGCACCGCCCGGGTCGCCGAGGCGCTGAGCGCCCACGCCGAGGTGCTGGTGACCTTCCCCGACCACGGCACCCGCCAGCCGGACCCTCCGGTCGCGACCCGCCCGCTGCCCTGGTCGCCGCCGCCGGCCGTACGCACCCGGGCCTCCGGCCGTCCCCACCTGGGCGGGCACTACCTGGCGCCCGTCGCCGACTCGCTCGGCGCCCTCTGCGACGAGTTCCGGCCCGATGCGATGTACTGGTCCCACTCCTACCTGGCCGCGTGGGCGCCCCCCGCGGCGTGCCGGGCGCCCCAGGTCGTCGAGTTCGCCAACATCGAGAGCCGGCGGCTGCGCACCCTGGTGACGTCGGCGCACGGCTGGCAGCGGGTGGCGCGCCGGGCCGAGGCGGCCAAGGCGGCCTTCTGGGAGCCCCGGGTGGCCGCCCGAGCCGCCCTCTGCGTCGCGCTCTCCCAACCGGACCTGGAGGTGCTTCGCGGCTGGACCCGCGACGTCGTCCTGACCCCGAACGGGGTGGACGTCCTGCCGTACACCCCCTCGCCGGCCGACGGCTACGTCCTCGCGCTGGCCTCGTACGACTACGAGCCGAACGTGCTGGCGCTGCGCGCCCTGGTCCGGGACACCTGGCCGCTCGTGCACGCCGACCGTCCCGAGGCTCGGCTGGTCATCGCGGGTCGGCGGAGCGAAGCCCTGCGCCAGGAGTTCGCCGGCCTCCCCGGAGTGGCGGTGCACGGCACCCTTGATGACGTCGTGCCCGCCTACGCCGGTGCCGCGCTGACCGTCGCCCCCGCCACGTCCGGCGGCGGCGCGCAGCTCAAACTGACCGAGTCGATGTCGCGTGGTCGGTCGGTCGTCATGACCCCGTTCGCCGCTCAGGGCCTTCCGGCCGCGATCGCCGGCTCCGACGCGTACTGGGTGGCGGACGGCCGGCGCGCCTTCGCCGGTGCGATCCTCGACGCGCTGCGGAACCCGTCCGACCGGCACCTGCGGGAGCACACGGCGTGGCGGCGGTGCGCCGCTCTCGGCTGGTCCCAGACGGTCGCCGGGCTGGTGGGCGGCATCACGGCCCTCGCCGACCGCGGGACCGCGTCGTGATCCGGCGCGTCCACCTGATCGAGTCGGGTGGTCGGGGCGGCGTCTTCAACCACTCCGTCGAGGTCGCCGCCGGCCTGACGGCGCTCGGCGTGGACGTGGTCGTCCACACTGCGGACGACTGCGACGCGGCGCCGGCCTCGGTAGCGCTGTGCCGCTGCGTCACCTGGCATCGGGCCTCGTCCAACCGGGTGGTCCGGCAGGTCCGGACGTCGGCGCGCTACCTGCTGCGCACCCTGCCCCACCTGCGCCGGGTGATCGGCCCCCAGGACGTGGTCCACGTCCAGGGCATGTTCGCGCTCACCCCGGAACTGATCTCGGTCGCCCGGCTCCGCGCCGCGACTGTCGTCGCCAGCCCGCACAACACCTTCGTCCGGTCGAACGCCCCTGGTGGCGGCCGGGCGTTGCGCAGCGCGCTCCAGGGCTCCGACCGGGTCCTCGTCTACTCGGACGCCGACCGGCAGAGCCTGCTCGCCCGGGGAGTGACCGACGTCGTCCGGGTCCCGTTGGTGCAGTGGACGCCGCCGGTGCGACCCGACCTCGTTGAGCGCTGGCGTACCGAGCTGAAGCCGGACGGCGGCAAGCTGGCCCTCCTGCCCGGTCAGGTCCGGGCCGACAAGAACCCCGAGCTGTTCGTGCGGGCCCTGGCGCAGCTGCCCGACTGGCGGGGTGCGGTGGTCGGCACGGACCTGGGACCGGGCCGGCAGCTGGACGCGCTGGTCCGGCAGAGCGGGGCGGCGGTGACGACGGCCTACCGCTACCTTGACGTCGACGAGTTCACCGCTTTGGTCGCGACCGCCGACGTCGTTGTCGCGCCGTACCAGGTCGCCAGCCAGTCCGGCGTACTCGCGGTGGCGGCCGGGCTGGGCGTGCCGACCGCGGTGGCCCCGTGCGGCGGCCTGGGCGAGCTGGCCACCGCTGTCGCCCGGGACACCAGCGTCCCGGCGATCCGGGACGCCATCGTCGCCGCACACGAGCTCGGCGCGAAGCCGGTCGATACGGCGGACGCCGCCACGCACTACCTGCACGAGTACGTCGCAGCCCAGCAGAGCCGGGCCGACGGCCGGACCCGCAGCCGTTGAGGAGAACACCGTTTTGTCCAGGTTGACCGTCACGATGGTCTCTGTCTCGGACACCGCCGGCGGTGCCGAGGCGCACACCGTCGCGCTCGGCCAGGGGTTGCGGGACCGCGGCCACGACGTCGTCCTGTACGGCCGGTGCCCAGGATGGGACGAGCACGGCCTGACCCGGCGCGAGATCGGGCTCGGGCCGAAGTGGTCGCGCCGGACAATGGCCACCGGGCTCCTGCGGGTGCCGGTCGAGCGGCGCCGGACCCAGACCATCGCCGACTCCTCGCTCTACCACCTCCAGTTCAAGCGGGAGCAGATCGCCCTGACCGCGCCCCTGTCCCGCCGGGCGCCGGTGGTCTGGACCGAACACGGGCGGTGGATGGGCGGACCGGCCGGACGGCTGCTGCTCGCCGGCTACGCGCGCGCCGCCGAGCACGTCTCCCGGGTGGTCTGCGTCAGCCCGGCCGTGGCCGACGACCTCGAGCCCGTGATCGGCCGGGACAAGCTCGTCGTGGTCCCCAACGCGATCGACAGCCGGCGCTACGCCGCCCCGTCGGCCGCCGCGCGGGACGCGTTGCGCCGACGGCTGCTGCCCGGCCACTTCCGCGACCGCCGGGTCGGGGTTCTGGCGGCGCGGCTGCACTTCGCCAAGCGCCACGACCGGGCCATCGCGGCGGCGGTGGCCAGCGGGAGCGCCCTGCTCGTCGTCGGAGACGGACCCGACCGTGAGCGCCTGGAGCGGCTCAGCGCGGGCAACCCCGACGTGCACTTCACGGGTCACCGGGAGGACGTGCCGGACCTCCTCGCGGCCAGCGACCTCTACCTCTACTGCGGTGCCGAGACCGACGGCACGCCGACCGCGGTGCTCGAGGCGGCCGCCGGCGGGCTGCCGATCGTGGCGTTCCGGGGAGATCCCGGCTCGGAGCTGGTCGCCCGCTGCGGCGGCCTCGTGCTCGACGACCCGTCCGAACTGACGCCCGAGCGCGCGTCGGCGATCCTGGCGCGGCGCGGTAGCGGCGTCGGCTACGTCGAGCAGCAGCACGGCCGCGAGAGCTGGCTCGACACGTACGAACGGATCTTCGGGGAGTGTGGCCGGTGACCTCGCCTGGACGGACCACCAACAAGCCGGAGGAGTTCCACAGCCCGCCGGCCGATCCCGCGGCGCCCGGACCGGCGGAGACCTCCCGGTCGGCGCGCGGGCTCAGCGCGGCCACGGCGGTCTCCCTGGGCCTTCGGCTGGTGGGCATGGCCGTGGGCATGGCCACCAACTCCGTCCTCGCCCGCTACCTCAACCCGGACGGGTTCGGCGTCTTCGCCCTCGCGCTCACCCTCGGCACCGCGGCGGCGCAGGTCGCCGACATGGGCACGACGATCACCGTGAGTTCCCGGATCGCCCGGGAGAAGGCGTCCGCCGGCCGGATCCTGAGCACCGGCCTGGTCATCCGGACGTCGGTGGCGCTCGTCGCGACGGTCGGCCTGCTCGCCGCCGCCGCCGGCGGCCTCTTCGGCGAATCCAGCTCGGTCGTCGGCGTCGTCGCCATCGCGACGCCGCTGTCCGCGGCGTCGATCCTCACCGCCGGGGCGACGGCGCGCTTCCGTCCCGAGGTGTCGTCCGTCCTCGCCCTCATCCAGGGCGTCCTCTGGCTGGTCGCGGTCGTCACGGTCGCCCGCACCGGCGGCGACGTCGTGCTGCTCGGCTGGTTCTTCGTCGCCGTCGTCGCGGTGCAGACCGGTATCGGCGTGATGATCAACCGCAGGCTGGTGCCGCTGGGCCGGCCGTCGTGGGCGGAGGCGGGCCGGATCTTCGCGCTCAGCTGGCCCCTCGCGATCAGCTCGTTGGCGGTGATGGCCTACTACCGCCTCGGTTCGGTGATCCTGTTCCACCTGCAGGGCGCCGCCGAGGTCGGCTACTACTCGGCCGCGTACAAGTTCCTCGACGTCGCCCAGCTCGGCCCGG
This sequence comes from Micromonospora sp. NPDC050495, assembly GCF_040655175.1. Taxonomy (NCBI): domain Bacteria; kingdom Bacillati; phylum Actinomycetota; class Actinomycetes; order Micromonosporales; family Micromonosporaceae; genus Micromonospora; species Micromonospora sp. NPDC050495. Next base: position 41,589 of record NZ_JBFAJK010000008.1, read on the forward strand.
CCATGCTGGTGGCCCCGCTGCTGCCGATCGTGGCGACCAGCGCGGCCATGGACGCGCACCGCCGGAGTCTGGTCCTCAGTCTGGCGACGCGCAGCGGCGCCGTGATCGGCGCGGGCACGGCGGTCCTGCTGATCGCGCTCGCGCCCGCCCTCGTCGGCTACCTCTACGGCGACGACTTCGGCCCGGCGGTCACGCCCCTGATCCTGCTCGCCGTGGCCTTTGTCGGCGTCACCCTCGGCTACGTCGGCACGACCATCTGCTCCGCGCTCGGGGTGGTACGGCCGATCGCGGTGTTGACGGTCTCGGTCGCGGTGGTCAACCTCGCGGCACAGTTCTGGGCCTGCGCCCGGTGGGGAGCCACCGGCGCCGCGGCGGTCGCGGCCGCCACGGAGTTCGTCATCGGCGCCACGACCTGCCTGCTCGCCGCGCGGGCGATGGCGTCGCGACTGCCGTTGCGGGAGATGGCGAGCGTCCTCGTCCTCGGCGCCGCCACGATCCTCGTGCTGTGGCTGGTCCGGCTTCCGTGGCCGATCGAGGCGATGCTGGCTGCCGGCATGTTCGGTGTGGCGGTGCTGGCCGCGCGGGCCGTCACCCCGGCGGACTTCAGGCGCGTGCTGTCGCGCAAGGCCCTGTGAGCACGCCTCCGGTCAATAGGTGGCGCCGGTCTCGAGGTGCCGCCAGGTCAGTCCGGTGCACCTCACCGGCCCCGTCCCGCACGGCAGGCGGGGATTGGTGTTCGTGGCCCGGCTGCCGTCCACCCGGACGAGCTTGCTGACGTCGACCGCGAGATCCGGCGCGTACGACACCACCGAACCGCCGGCGGCGACCGACACCCCGCGCGAACCGGGTGTCGACCGCAGCCCGTCGCCGCGCACCACCACCGCGCCTGACCGGCGTACGTTGGCGAGCCCGCCGGCGCTGTGGTCGATGCGCACGTTCGACAGCAGCAGCTCGGTTTCGGTGTTGAGGTCGACCAGCCAGGGCGCCCCGGCGGTCTGCACGTCGTCGAGGGCCAGCCTTGGCAGGGTGTGGGTGGCCGCCTTGGCGGTGACCAGGCCGCCGTTGCCGACGACCCGTATCCCGGACAGGTCCGCCTGGCGCACTGCGGCGTTCTCCGCCCATTCGGAGAGTTCGACCAGGTGACTGTCGCCGCTCGCCGTCATGCTGGCCGTGCGGACGGTCAGCTCGTCCACCACGCCTGCGATCCGGATGACCTTGGCGCCGGCCGACGCACCCCCGGCGGTCAACCGCTCCACCTGCAGCCGTCGGATACTCGCCTTCGCGTCCACCACCAGCAGGGGTAGGGCTCCGAGCTCTGCGACCTCGACGTCCTCGACCATGAGCGTGTCCAGGGTTGCGGGAACCAGCGGCGAGAACCGCACCAGTGGCAGTGTCGTGTCGGGACCGTCGGCCTTCAACCCCCGGAGCCGGACGTGCCCCACGGCCGAGCCGTTGATGTGCATCACACCGCCCCGGCCGGGCAGGGCGGCCGCGGCCACCTGCTCCACCAGCAGATCGTCGACCCGGCCGCCGGTGGTGCGCCACTCGGCGGTGTCGTCCCCGACCCAGATGACGTTGTTGCCGGCAACGCCCGCGACGCGTCGGACCGTGGTACGCAGCGCCGCGGTCTCCGGCGACCCGCCGAGCACCTTGACCAGCGCTGCGAGCGAGGCGACGTTGACGTCCTCGATGACGGTGTCGGTCACCGGGCCCGACACGTCGTCATAGGCCTGCCAGTCCCGAGGGGTGATGGCGACGGTGTCGTCGCCCGTCGACCCCCGGATCCCGGAGATCCTGGTCCGCGCGGCCGGCCCCTGGATGTGCACTCCGTCCGAGTACACGGCGAGCCTGATCCCGGTGACCATCGTGTCGGTGACGTCGCCGAGGGAGATGGCGTACTTGTCGCTGGCGGTCTCCACCGCCAGCCCGTTGAGCGTCAGGCCGTCCACCCGCCGCCAGCGCAGGGTGTGCAGGTCGGGGCCGACGCCGCCGACCCCCTCCGCGCGCACCCAGGTGCCGCCGACGACGGTGATGTCCCGGTCCCGACCGCCGGTGGTGACCGCGCTGTTGGTGAGGAGGTTGCAGGCGCTACCGGTCGTCAGGGTCACGGTGCATCCCGACATGGCCAGCGTCGTGCCGCTGTGCACCACGAGGGGTGCGCTGACCCGGTAGCGGGCCCCGCGGTGCCCCTGAATCGGGCCGCCCGCCCCGGCGAGGAGAGCGGTGTTGAGGGCCGTGGTGTCGTCGCCGCCGGACGGGGGCGGCAGCACCACGGTCTGCGCCCGGCGCGGGCTGTCGCCGGCGAGGACCGTGTCCGCGGCGACCACAATGCCGCCAGCGGCGGCAAGGAGAGCGCGGCGGGTGACCAGTTGCGGCTCCGGAGGGTATCCGCGGGTGACGCTGCCGGGTGGCGACCATCGACCGCGAGCGCGCAACGTTGCCATCATTCGAGTCCTCCGACCGAAACGTACCAACATCGTAGTGAGCTTCCGGTGGTTGCTCCGGCCCGCTCCCGGGTCACCCCGCGGGTACGACGCGTTCGCGTCGACGCTCCTGTTCACCTTTCCTGATACTGTGTGCCGCGACGGCCGCTGCCGTGATGGTCGACCTACCACATTGCACGGCCGCCCTGGTCACAGGGTTGCTCGGCCTGTGGTCGTCCCGCGACTGTCACGGCAACCGGTTCGGCGTTGTGGTCAGCAGGGTTCCGGGTCGGCGAAGGCCGGCCGGCACCCGATTTCGGGGCAAAGGCAGCGATGGGTTCCAGAGGGACTTTGACTGATTCGGACACGGACCACGCGGCCGTCAGACCTTTCCAACAGCCTCCCGGTGACCCCGACGGCGGCGGGTCGGCTTCGCCGCGTTTCCCGGGCTGGACGTACGACATCATTTCTCCGTCCGCCGCCACCGGTTGGCGGCCGCTCGGGTGGGCGTCCTGGGCGCTCGCGGCGTTCAGCGCCGCGTACATCGTCTGGACGCTGCCGTCCCCGGTCGGGGTCGTCTGCGCGATCGCGTTGCCGCTGCTCGTACTCCGCCTTCCCCTGACCGGCGCCGTGCTCGTGGCCGTGCTCGCTGAGGAGATCAAGCCGAACGGGCGTTTCGGCGTCCTGACCACGCTCGGTCACCAGCTGTACTTCGGCACCGGAAAGATCCCGATCCTGCTGGCGCTGGCGTTGACGGCCGCGTGCGCCGCCGCCCGGTCGTGGCCACCGCAGCGCGTCCGCCTCCGTTCGCTCGGCGGCACGCTGCTCGGGTTGGCCGTTGCGCTCGTCGTCCTGGCCAGCGGCAGTGGCCTGCTCCACGGGCAGTCGGTCTTCTCCGCCGTCAACCAGAACGCCCGCCCCTTCATCCTGCTGGTCCTCGGACTCGTCGTCGGCCTGAGCCTGCGCCGGCTGCGGGACGACCAGAGGTCGCTCCGGGCGGCGGTCGTCGTGGCGCTGACCGGCCTGCTCGTCGCGGCAGCCGTCGCCATCCCGCTCGGCGAGATCGCTGACGACCGGCTCAGCGACTACTTCGTCTACTACGACTCGGCGTTGCCCGCGGTCGCCGCGGCGGTGTTCATCGGCATGCTCGGGACCGGCGCGGGGCGCAGGAACTGGCGTCACCTGGGCGTGCTCGTCGCCGCGCTGCTCCTGGTCCTGATCAGTTTCCGGCGCAGCGTGTGGCTGGCGGCTCTGGCCGCTCTCGTCGTCGTCTTCGTGCTCGCCTGGCCGCGGTGGAAGCCGATGATCCGCCAGTTCGGGCTCGCGGTACTCGTGGTGGCGGCGGTCGTGTTCGCCGCACCGGGTTTCGCCGCCGATCTCGGCCTGCGCAGCGCGGGCAGCTTCGAGCTCGCGAGCAGCGGACCGAGCCCGACCGGTGCGCCGGCCACGAGTCGGATGCCGAGCCCGAGCAGTGTGCCGAGCGCGGACGGAGCGACGGCCGCGAGTCGGGCACCGAGCGCTTCCCCGGATGCCAGTCGGACCCCGGACGCACCAGGCACAACCGCCAAGAGCGGCACACCGAGCGAGAACGGCGGACCGGGCAGAGTTGGGGCTGCGAGCCCGAGTGGCACGCCGAAGGCGACCAACCCGCCGAGCCCGAGCGGGCCGTCGAGCGCGAGCGGGAAACCGGCCGCGCCCGTCCCCACCCGGCCTGCGCCGGCCGCCCCGAAGGAGGAGAGCAGCGCTAACCAGACGGCGTCCACGGGCGGGCACATCAGCGACCTTCGCCTCGGCTGGGAGCACGTACGGGCGAATTTCTGGACCGGGGTGGGCCCCCTCGCGCCCCAGATCGATGGCTTCGCCGCTTACGAGGCCACCCGGGTCTATGTACACAACGAGCTGCTGCAGGAATGGCTGCGGTATGGCCTGGCGGCACCACTACTCGTGCTCCTCTTCCTCGTGGTCGCCGGCCTGGCAGCGCTGAAGGCCCTGCGGGCACCCGACACGGACGCCATCGTCCGGGCCGCCGCCGCGTTCTGCCTGATCGCACCCCTGTGTTTGATGACCGCGCCGTTCCTCTCCGAGACGAGCCGGTGGCCACTGGTGATGGGCGTCGCGGTCGGAATCCTCGCCGGATCGGTGGGGGCCAGCACAAAGTCCGGTAACGCCTGATGTGGAGGTCACGATGACTGGCACTCCGCTGCACGACGGCGAGGCGGACCGCACCGGCAGGGCCACCGTCTCCGTGGTCGTGCCCACTCGGAACAGGAGCGACCTCGCCTGCGCGAGGGCGCGATGGGCGCTGGCCCAGCCCGCGGTCCGGGAGGTGATCTTCGTCGTCGACGGAAGCTCAGACGACACGGCCGCCCGGCTGCGGGGCCTCGCTGAGGAAGACCCCCGGCTCCAGGTCATCGTCAACGAGCGCAACCTCGGCCCACCGAAGGCCAAGAACGCGGGGATTCGTGCCACGACCTCGGAGTGGGTGCTCGTCATCGACGACGACGACGTGCCCAGCGAAAATCTCATCGCCGAGCTTCTCCATGTCGCGCACGAGGCAGACGCTGACATCGTCGGTGTGCCCTGGTTCAACCTCGGCGAGGCGGAGAACGTCGAGGATCTGATCGCCCGGGTGCCGAGGACGCCGGGCGGCCCGGAGCTGGACCGGCCCGGGCTCTTCCCGCAGACGGCGTGGGCGCAGTGTGTCTGGATGCCCGCCAACGCGCTGTTCCGGCGCTCGGTCTTCGAGGCGGTCAGCTACGACGAGTCCTACACCGGCAACTACTACCGAGAGGAAACGGACCTGTACGTGTCAGCTGCCCGGGCGGGCCACCGGACCCTGGTGACGGATCGGGGTTACACGTACATCCGGTCCCGGCAGGGCGGCGGGATCGATCGGCAGTCGAAGCTCCGGTACGAGTTTTCGGTGCTGCGCAACAACTGGTACTTCCTGCGCAAACACGGCGCCTGGTTGCGCCAGCAGGGCCTGATCCGCCGCCCCCTCCACGAGCAGGCGTCGCTGGTTACTCGGCGCTTGAAACCGCTCGTACGCGCCGCCGGACGGCGCCTCACCCGATGGGCACGGCGATGAGAGTCGCCATCGTCAGTCCGAACCCGGTCAACAACTCGGGCGGGGTCGAGCGGTTCTGTCACACGCTCGCCGAGGTGATCGGACGGCTCGGCGGCGTGTCCACCGTGGTCGGCGCAGCCGACCTCGACAAGGTCGCCCACGACCTGGCGATCACCAACGGCATGGTCAGCCGCCGCACCGCCGCGCCCCGGATCCACGTCTACCACGGCTGCTGGGTGGACCACGTCCGGCTCGGGTCACGCACCAACGACTACTCCCTGCCCTGGAAGACGCAATTCCTGGTCAAGGGCGCGGCGAAGGAGATCTGGGCGGGCGCTGGCGCCTACCGGGTGGCGGTCTCGGCGCCCACGGCAGCCGAGGTCGAGCACTGGTACCGGCTCCGGGTCGATCGGGTCATCCCGAACGGGATCGACACCGGGACGTTCGCCATCGGCGACCGGGACGTCGCCCGCGGGCAGTTGCAGATCGCCGCGGACGAACGGCTGGCCCTGTTCATCGGCCGGGCGGAGGCCCGCAAACGGCCGGACATCGCGGTGGCCGCGGCGGCCCGCGCCGGCTACCGGTTGTTGACCGCCGGCTCGGGCTCGGTCGCCGGTGCGACCAGTCTCGGTGTCCTCTCGCCGACGGAGTTGCGGACCTGGATCCAGGCAGCGGACTGCGTGCTCGCGCCCAGCGACTACGAGGCGTGTTCACTGGCCATCCTGGAGGCGATGGCCACCGGGACGGCAGTGGTCACGACGCGGGTCGGCTACGTCCGCACGCTCGTCGACCGGGTGCCCGGCTACCTCGAGCTGACCGCGCCCGCCGGGGATCTGGACGAGTTCACCCGGGCGCTTACGCTGCTGCCCGACCGGCAGGCAGCGGTCGCCGCCGCCACCGCCTACGTACGGGCGGAGAACAGCCTCGAGCGCTTCGCCGCGCACTGGTCGGCGGCGGTTGACGACGTGCTGGCGAGGACGAGCACGGTCAGCGGATAGCCGAACCGCGGCCGGCGGCCGGACCAGCCGTCCTCGCTCGTCCCACGCCCGATCCGGTCAACGACCGCCGCCGCGGAACACCTCTGCGACCGTACGCAGGACAACCTTGATGTCCAGCCAGAGCGACCAGTTCTCGACGTAGTAGTTGTCGAACCGCGCCCGGTCGGAGATGGGCGTGTCGCCGCGCAGGCCGCTGACCTGCGCGAGCCCGGTCAACCCCACCGGGACTCGGTGGCGCATCGCGTAGTTCGGGTACTCGGCGGAGAACTTCTCCACGAAGTACGGCCGCTCCGGCCGCGGCCCGACCACGCTCATGTCGCCGCGCAGGATGTTCCAGAGCTGGGGCAGTTCGTCCAGCGACGTACGGCGCATGAACCGGCCGATCGGGCCGACCCGGCGGTCGTGCGCGATGGACCAGTTCGTCTGCGACTCGTTTTCGTCCACCGGCCGCATCGAGCGGAACTTCACCACCTTGAACGGCTTGCCGTACCGCCCGATCCGCTCCTGGTGGAAGAAGACGCCCCGGCCGCCGTCGAGGAACGTCGCGAGCACGCAGAGCAGCAGCAACGGGCTCAGCACGAGCAACGCCAGCGCGGCGAGCACCACGTCGGAGGCGCGCTTGACGGCCCACCGCGGCCCGCTCAACGTGGTGTCCCCGATCTGCACGATCGGAATGGCGCCCACGTGGTCCGGGTAGCCCCCGTGGGACCGGGAACCCCACAGGCGCGGCACCGCCCACAGGTCGCACCGCGCGCTGAGCGGACGGAGCAGGAACTCCATCACCGTCGACTCCGGGCAGTCCGGGTCGGCGATCACCAGGACGTCACAGTCCAGCAGCCGGACCAGCTGCTCCAGGTCGTTCAGCGTGCCGATCAGCGGCAGCCCGCCGGCCTCCTGCCGGGACGGCACGTCGACGCAGCCGACGAAACGCAACCCGTACTGCGGGTAGCGGCGCAGCAGCCGGGCCAGCTCGACACCGACCGGACCACCGCCGACGACGATGGCGTTGTGCTCCAGCCAGCGCCGGCGCCGGGCCACGATGATCAGTTTCCGGGTGACGGCCCGGCCGACGATGACCAGCACCGCGGAGAGCGCGACGCCGTGCATGAACCCGCTGACGTACGGCACCGAGTCGTGGCGGTAGGCGGCGATGATGGCCACCACCGCGCCGCAGGCCAGCAGCCGCCCGCAGAGGCTGGGCAGCTCGTCCAGGATGCTCAGATGACGGCGGGCCCGGTAGAGCCCGCCGGTGGCGAAGACGGCCACCGCGAGCGCGGCGTTGGCCAGCGTCCCGCGCCAGTAGTTCTGCGTCACCAGCAGGGGCGTGAGCAGCGCCGCGACGTCGACCGGAACGGTCAGCATCCACGCCCGCAGCCAGCGCGTCCGCTTCGAGGCGCGGGAACTGGCGTACGGGAGGACGGCGGTCGTGTCCAGACCGGCCCGCACCGACGGGGTGGCGGCCGGCGCGGGTGACAGGCGGACGGCGGCGACCGGGGTCAGCAGGCCAGGGTCGGCCGCCGCCCCGGCCGACTCGCCGACGCCGCGCCCCGCTGACCCGCCGAACTGCACCGCAGCCGGATCCCTCGTCGCCGACTGGCCTGACATGTCGATCCTCCCCCGTGACAGCCCACGGTCGACGTCACGCGGACCACGGGCGATCGAAGGATACGAGCGGGTCAGTCACGCCGCCAGAGCCGCCACGACAAACCGGGGTCCTACTTTCCGGCGGAAAGGATGTCCGGGACCGCGTCGCGGCGGACCGCGTCGAACAGCACCTTCGCCTTCGCGTTGTCGGGGAGCACCACGCTCTCCGTGCCGATCCGACCGGTTCCCTTCACCGGGCAGGTGAAGAAGCCCAGGTTGCCGCTGCGCAGGTGACGCAGTTCCATCGCGAGGTCCACAAGCGACATCGACTTGTCCACGGACACCGAGTTCGCGGTGGCCTTGACGAACGCGTTCAGCTTGGTCGGGCTGCTCAGCGTGCCGCCCGAGGCCGCCTTGTCCAGGATCGCCTTGATCACCTGCTGCTGGTGCTTGATCCGGGTGAAGTCGCCGTTGGCGAAGGCGTACCGCTCGCGGGCGTAATCCAGTGCCGTGGCGCCGTCCATGGTCTGCCGGCCCTTGGTGAACTCCCGCCGGCCGTCCGGGTTCAGCGAGTGCGTCGAGGTGAAGCTCTGCTCCACCTCGATGTCGATGCCACCCAGGGCGTCGACGATCTCCTTGAAGCCGGAGAAGTCGACCATCGCCACGTGATCGACCCGGACGCCGGTGAACTTCTCCACGGTCTGCACCATCAGCGGCACCCCGCCCCAGGCGTACGCCGCATTGATCTTGGCATCGCGGCCGCCGCGGCCGGCCGCGGACCGCGGGATGGCGGTCCAGGTGTCCCGCGGGATCGAGATGAGCTGCGCGCTCGACCGGTCCTTCGGCAGGTGGGCCACGATGATCGTGTCGCTCCGCGAGCCCCCGGCGTTCTCCGGATCGCGCGAGTCGCTGCCCAGGATCATGATGTTCATGGCGCCCCTGGCCACCACCTGCGGCCGGGACTCCTCGGGCACCCCGGTGAACGCGTCCACCCGGTCGATCGAGGAGTTGACCGAGCGGTAGTAGAGGCCACCGGCGAGCAGCCCGCCGCCGGCCAGCAGCACCAGCACCAGCAGCACGATCAGGGCGATTCGCCGACCCCGGCGGCGACGCGGACGCGGCGCGGGCGCGCCGTCGGGATCCACTTCGGACGCCGGGAAGCGGGTGTCGGGGTCGGCGAGCTGGTGACGGTCTGACATGGGTGCGATGCTACTGACTCGGAATTCGGCTCGGGGACCCTCGTCCGGCCGGTCAATACCGCCCACCCGGACGGCGGGTCGGAACTTTCCTCGCCAGCCCCCGCTGTGAACTGGTACAACGGCTGAGGTGGACGCAACGAAGCTCCGGCGGGCCGTCGCCCGTACGCCACTGGCACCCGTCGCCGCCTTCCCCACCCGGCTGGCCCGGGTGGCCCGGCACGACGCCCGGGTGCTGGCCACCTCCGCCCGGTGGCTGCTCACCTCGCACGAACACCACAACTACACGTACGACCTCACCACGCTGAGCCGGCACCACCTGGCCTGGTACGTCAGCGTCGTGTGCGACGTGCCGGTGCGGCAGGTGCGCGACTGGTTCGCCGAGATCGAGGGCGACGAGAAGCTGCGCCGGCACATCGAGACCGCCACCGCCACCGCGTCCCGCCGTGGCCTCGCCGACCGGCACGTCCGCTACGCCCGCCGGATCGGCTGGTACGCCATCGTCCGCGCCCGCACGCCCCGGCACGTGGTGGAGACCGGCGTTGACAAGGGGCTCGGCAGTTGCGTGCTGGCCGCCGCGCTGCTCCGCAACGCCGCCGAGGGTCACCCCGGCCGGCTCACCTCCCTCGACATCAACCCGGACGCCGGCTACCTGGCCCGCGCCACCCCCTGGGCCGAGGTGGTCGACCTCGTCATCGGCGACTCCGTCGCCTCCATCCGCGCCCTCGACCGGCCCGTCGACCTGTTCCTGCACGACAGCGACCACAGCCGGGTCCACGAGAGGAGCGAGTTCACCGCCGTCGAGCCGCAACTCGCCCCCGGCGCGCTGCTGCTCACCGACAACGTGACCGCCACCAACGTCCTGGCCGAGCACGCCGAGCGGACCGGGCGGCGCTTCCTCGCCTACCGGGAGACCCCCGCCCGGCACTGGTACCCGGGCGACGGGATCGGCGCCGCCTGGTGACCGGGCAGCCGCGGGCTTAGCTTTCGCTTAGCCCGCTTGTCCCCGGGCGCGCCGGTCCGGCAGCATCGACCGGCGTGACCGACGGCAGCGCCCCCACCGACCCCGACGACGGTTCCGCGCGGCCCGGCCCCGGCCGCCGCCGGGCCACTGCCGGCCGCCGTCGCCGGCTCGCCGCCGCAGCGGCCGTCGCGCTCGCCGCCGTGCTCGGCGTCGTCCTCGCGGTACGCGGCGGCGCCGCCCCCGCCTGCGCCACGCCGCCCCGCGCGCTGCCCGCCGCCCCACCGTTGGGCGCCGCCGTCCACAGCGGCAAGGCGACCTTCTACGACTCGAAGGGCGCCGGCGGCAACTGCTCCCGCCCCGCCGCCCCCGACAACCGGCGCTACGTCGCCCTCGGACCCGCCGAGTACGCGGCCGGCGCGGCCTGCGGCGGCCACCTCGACGTCACCGGCCCGAAGGGCACCGTCCGGGTCCTCGTGATGGACCAGTGCCCCGAGTGCGAACCCGGCCACCTCGACCTCTCCGCCGAGGCGTTCGCGAGGATCGCCGACCCGGTGCAGGGCATCGTGCAGGTCAGCTACCGCGCGGTGGTGAACCCGCCGCTGCCCGGCCCGCTCACCTTCCGGATCAAGGAGGGCGCCTCCCGGTGGTGGTTCGCCGTCCTCGTCGGCGACCACGGCAATCCGCTGCGCTCCGTCGAGGTACGGCAGAACGGCGCCTGGCGCGCCGCCGCCCGCCAGGACTACAACTACTGGCTCATCGACTCCGGCGCCGGACCCGGCCCGTACACCATCCGGGTCACCGACGCGTACGGGCACCGGGCCACCGCCACCGGCATCCGGCTGCTCCCCGGCCAGACGCAGCGCAGCACGGTACGGATGTACGGCGGTGCCGCCACCCCGGCCCGTACGACGGCGCCCGGCCGCTCGGCGTCGGCCCGGCCCCGCCCGCGCGCCTCGACCAGCCCGACGGTCAGCCCGCCCGGCACCCCCGCCGTGGACGCGGCCGTCGCCGCGCCGGCCATTCCGGACCCGGCGCCCGCCGCGTGCGGCTGAGGCCGCTCCCGGCCGCACGCCGGCCCGTCGCGGATGGCGGCCCGCGACTGGCCTCCGTCCGCGTTTGACCGCTGCTGGTGCGGGAGGGGGGTTTCGAACCCCCACGTCCTCTCGGACACAGGCTCCTAAGGCCTGCGCGTCTGCCGTTCCGCCACTCCCGCTGGCCCGATGAGTCTAGAGCGTCGTGCGGAGACGGTGTGCAGTCCGGCTCGCCGCAGAATGTTCGACACCGTTCCATGGCTGACCGTGCACTCACCCTCGGTGGCCACCGCGATGAGTTCGGCGAGCTTGCGGGGGCCGAGGTCAGGATGGGCGAGGGCGTGCGCGAGGACGGTCTCCGTGAACTCCGCCGGTCGGGCCTGCCCGGGGACGGGCGCGAGGGTGTCCCGAGCGGCCAGGCGCGCGCGGAGCCGGGCCACGTGGTTGCGGTGGCAGCCGATCCGGCGGGCGGCCTCGCTCGGGCCGAGGGCGCCCCGGTCCACCTGTCGCACCAGGTCTTCGACCTCGGCCACGGAAAGCCGGGGCGTGGGCTCGGCCGGCGGCGGCGTCGGCTCGGTCCGGGGCGTCCTGCGGTCGGCCCGGGGCGCCGCGCTCCGGTTCCGGCCCGCGTAGGTGTCGGTCTGGCTGTGGCAGTTCGGACAGAGGATCCGCAGGTTGGGGGGCCGGTTGTCGAGGAAGTCACCGTTCACGTGGTCGACGTGCAGGGTGAGCGGCCGGCCGCGCCAGAGCGGGCCCACGCCGCACTCCTCGCATTCCTCCGGCACGCCGATGTCGCGCAGCGCCCACTTCAGCCGGGTGCCGGGCGTACGACGGGAGCCGTCCGGCACCCGCACCAGCAGCTGTGACGAGGCGGTGCGGCGGGCGCCGGCCCGGCCGGTGTGGTGCCGGCCGCGGGTGAAGTGCGAGGTGTCGATGTTGAAGCGCTTGAGCTGCCGGCTGATGTGCGCGTGCGAGCCGCCGCTGATCCGCACCCCGAGCAGCCGCATGACCTCGGTGACGCTGCGGGCCCGCGCCGCCGCTGCCGCCAGCGTCTCGGGCGAGTACTTGTAGCGAACCACGCACGGACGGTAGCGGCGGCGTGCGACAGGTTCAGTCGAGACCGAGGTCACGGCGCAGCTTCGCGACGTGCCCGGTGGCCTTGACGTTGTAGAGCGCCCGTTCGATCTTTCCGTCCTCGTCCACCACGAAGGTGGACCGGATCACGCCGGTGACGGTCCGGCCGTACAGCTGCTTCTCGCCGTACGCGCCGTACGCGGTCAGCACTGCCTTGTCGGTGTCGGCGACGAGCGGGAAGGTGATGGCGTCGCGCTCGCGGAACGTGGCCAGCTTCTGCGGCTTGTCGGGGGAGATGCCGACGACCTCGTAGCCGGCGGCTTGGAGCGAGGCGAGCGAGTCGCGGAAGTCGCAGGCCTGCTTGGTGCAGCCGGGGGTCATGGCGGCCGGGTACGCGTACAGGATGACCTTGCGGCCGCGCAGGTCGGCAAGGGAGAGGGTCCCGCCGCTGTCGGTGGGGAGGGTGAACTCGGGGGCGGGGTCGCCGGGGCTGAGGCGGTCGGTCATGGCGGTGACGATACCGCCGCCGGGTGGGCTCGGTCCGGTGGTGACGCGCCCACCGTGATGATCACGACGGCTTGTTGCAAGGGATTGGCAACAACGGCTCTCCACAAATAAGCTCGGTTCGTGGAAACCCTGGCGATGCACATCTCCAACGGGATCATCGACGGTCCCGTTGCCGCGATCTTCGCGGCGTTCGCGTTCGCCGCGCTCACCCTCTGTGTGCTGCGCGGGCGCCGCGACCTCGACGACCGGCTGGCGCCGATGGCCGGCCTGGTGGCCGCGTTCATCTTCGCCGTGCAGATGCTCAACTTCCCGATCTTCACGGCCGGGGTGAGCGGTCACCTGCTCGGCGGCGCGCTCGCCGCCCTGCTGGTCGGCCCGTGGGTCGGCGCGCTCTGCGTGGCCGTGGTGCTGGTTGTGCAGGCGCTGGTCTTCGGTGACGGCGGGGTCGCCATGCTGGGCCTCAACATCACCAACATGGCGCTGCTCGGCACGGCGGCGGCGTACCTGCTGGTCGCGCTGCTGCTGCGGGTGCTGCCGCGCACCCCGGCCGGCCTGGCCGTCACGGCGTTCGTCTCGGCGCTGGTCAGCGTCGTGGTCGCGTCCCAGGGTTTCGTGCTCCAGTACTGGCTGGGCGGCACCACCGACCTGGGCGGCAACCTGGCCGGGCTGGCCGGCACGATGGCCGGGGTGCACCTGCTGATCGGCATCGGCGAGGGCCTGATCACCGCGACCACGGTGGTCACCGTCGCGAAGGTCCGCCCCGACCTGGTGTACGCGCTGCGCGCCCTGAAGCCGGCCGCGCCGGCTCCCGCCGTCCCGGTCGCCGGAGGTGCCCGATGAGCAAGCGGTCCTGGCCCTTCCTCCTCGGCGGCCTGCTGGTCGCCCTGCTGCTGGCCGGCGTGGTCAGCAACTACGCCTCGGCGCACCCGGACGGGCTGGACTCGTCGCTGCTCAAGGGCTGCACGGTCGACGCCGACGGCGAGATCACCGGCGGCAGCTGCCCGGCCCAGCAGGCCCGGGCGCACGAGCTGGCCGACAGCCCGCTCGCCGACTACGGCGTCCGCGGCGTACGCGACGGTTTCCTCTCCACCGGCCTCTCCGGGGTGCTCGGCGTGCTGCTCACCTTCGCCCTCGGCGGCGGCCTGTTCTGGCTGGCCCGCCGGCGTGGCCCGGCGACCGACCCGGCCGGCGTCGGCGGCGAGCCGCCCGCCGCCGGCCCGGGCGACGCGACGGCCGACGCCACCGCCGCCGGCCCGGGCGGCCGGCCCGCCGGCGACGAGACCTCCGCCGCGCGCGCGGCCCGCGCCGGCACCCGCTGAGGGGGTACGCGACCGATGGGCGCCGGGCATGCACACGTGCTGTACCGCGAGTCGTCCTCCCCGGTGCACCGCCTCGCGCCGGAGGTGAAGATCGCCGCGATGGTGCTGTTCACCGTCGCGGTGGTGGCCACGCCCCGGGAGGCGTACTGGGCCTTCGGCGGGTACGCGCTGCTGGTGGCGGGGGTGGCGGCGCTGGCCCGGGTCGGGCCGCGCTGGTTGGCGAGCCGGGCGCTGATCGAGCTGCCGTTCGTGCTCTTCGCGTTCGCGCTGCCGTTCCTCGGCGCCGGTGCGCGGGTCGAGGTGGCCGGGCTGAGCCTCTCCGTGGACGGGCTGCACGGCGCGTGGAACATCCTGGCCAAGGGGACGCTGGGCGTGCTCGCCTCGCTGCTGCTGGCGGCGACCACGACGACCCGCGACCTGATCGTCGGCCTGGACCGGCTGCGCTGCCCGCAGGTGCTCACCCAGATCGCCACGTTCATGCTGCGCTACCTGGACGTGCTGGTGGGTGAGGCCCGGCGGATGCGGGTGGCCCGGGTCTCCCGGGGTGACGACCCGCGGTTCCTGTGGCAGCTGCGCGGCTTCGCGGCCGGGGTGGGCGCGCTGTTCCTGCGCGCGTTCGAGCGGGGCGAGCGGGTCTACCTGGCGATGGTGTCGCGCGGCTACACGGGCCGGATGCCCGCGGTGTGGCAGGGCGGCGGCGCGGCCACCGCCGGGCAGTGGGCGGCCGCCGCGACGGTGCCGCTGATCGCGGCCACCATCGCCGCCGTCGCGCTCGTGCTGACATGATCGGGTACGTGCAGCAGCCGCCCTCCCTGGACGTCCGTGGCGTCCGGTACGCGTACCCGGACGGTCACGTCGCCCTGCACGGGGTGGACCTGACCGTGCCGCGCGGCGACCGGGTGGCGCTGCTCGGCCCGAACGGCGCCGGCAAGACCACCCTGGTGCTGCACCTCAACGGCATCCTCGCGCCGGTCGAGGGGACGGTCAGCGTGGGTGGCCTGACGGTCAGCCGGGACCGGGACACCCTCGCGGAGATCCGCCGCCGGGTGGGCATCGTCTTCCAGGACCCCGACGACCAGCTCTTCCTGCCGACGGTGGCCGAGGACGTGGCGTTCGGCCCGGCGAACCTGGGGCTGCGCGGCGCCGAGCTGGCCGCCCGGGTGGACGAGGCGCTGGCCGCGGTGGGGATGAGTGAGCACCGGGACCGGGCCCCGCACCACCTCTCGTTCGGGCAGCGGCGGCGGGTGGCGGTGGCCACCGTGCTGGCGATGCACCCGGAGATCCTGGTGCTCGACGAGCCGTCGTCGAACCTCGACCCGGCGGCCCGGCGGGAGCTGGCGGAGATCCTGCGCGGCCTGCCGGTGACCCTGCTGATGGTCACCCATGACCTGCCCTACGCGGCCGAGCTCTGCACCCGGTCGGTGATCCTGGACGGGGGCCGGATCGTCGCCGACGCCGCCACCCTCGACCTCCTCACCGACCCGTCGCTGCTGGCCGAGCACCGCCTCGAGCTGCCGTACGCCTTCGACCCGCGCGCCGTTCCCCGCCCCTGCTGACCCGCGCGCCGGGGACCGGACCGCGGCTGACCCCGGCCGGGCGATCGGCGCGGCGGACCAGCCGGGCGCGGTCGCGGCGCCGGGCCGGGGGTCAGCGGGGGACGGGACGCGCGGGGCCCGGGCGGACGGTACGGGCGGCGCGGGCGGCGGTGTGCAGCCGCAGCAGACCGGCGGCGGTCGCGCCGGCCCCGGTGGCCAGGACGAGCGTCACCAGGAGGCGGGCCAGGCCGGCCGGCCCGGCCACCGGCGCCACCGCGCGGGCCAGCACGGCCAGGTTCGGCACCCCGGCGAAGAGCACCAGGCAGGCCCCGGCCAGGGTGACCGGGAAGTCGGCGGCCGCCCGGCGGGCCAGCGCGTACCCGCCGGCCGCGACCGCGCCGAGCCCGGTGAGCAGCGTCCAGGTCTGCCCGGTGAGCAGCCCGAGCGCCAGCCCGCCCGGCCCGTCGGCCCCGGCGTCCAGGGCCCGGCCGACGGCGGTCGCCACGGCGGCCAGCCCGCCCACGGTGAGCAGGGCCGCGACCGCGCGCAGCGCGCGGACCCCGGCGGGCGTGCCGGCGGGTGCCAGCCCGGCCGCGCCGAGCAGCAGGAAGCCGAGCGTGGCGGCCGTGCACCACGGGTACGGGTCGGGTGGCGGCAGCCAGTCGAGGGTGCCGCGTACCTCGACGGTCCGGTCCCCGGCGCGCAGCGGCACCACCCAGTCGCGGATCCGGTGCTCGTGGCCGGGGTCGGCGCTGACCTGGGCGGGTGGTGCCGGGTCGAGCCAGAGCGTCCGCTGGTCGTGCCAGCGGGCCGTCGGGCCGTCGCCGGTCCGCCGCCAGACCGGGGTGGCCGCCGGGTCCACCTCGGGGGAGAGCCGGGTGTCGCCGGCGATGGTGCGGTTCAGGTAGGTGGCGGGGGAGCGGGTGTTCTCGTACACGCCGCCCGGCCCGACGCGCAGGTAGGGCTCGCCGGAGTAGCCGAGCACCTCGACGTCGGTGCCGGTGCGGTTGGTCAGCTCCAGCCGGGCGCCGGCCTCCACCAGTCGGGCGGTGAGGCCGGGCCGGGCCGGGGCGACCGCGGTCACGGTGGCCCGGTAGTCGGTGCCGTCGGGGGCGTCCGCGCCGTGCGCGGCGGCCGGGCTGGCGAGGGTGAGGAGGGCGGCGAGCGCGGCGAGGACGACCAGCCCCGCCCGCCGCAGTGGCGCCGGGTTCACTTGCCGGCCGCCTCCACCGCTGCCCGGAGTCCCTCGGGGGAGCGGTCCGCGACGTCCCGGCCGTTGACCTTGATGGTCGGGGTGCTGGTGACGCCGGCCTTGCTCGCCTCGTCGGTGACGTGTTCGGTCCACGACCGGTAGGTGCCGTCCTGGACGCAGGAGGCGAAGTCGTCGCGGTTCAGCCCGACCCCCGCGCCGATGTCGATCAACTCGTCGTTGCTGAGCCCGGCGCTGTTCTCCGGCGGCTGCCGGGCGAAGAGCTGGTCGGTGAACTCGCTGAACTTGCCGCCCTTGGCGGCGCAGCCGGAGGCGGCCGAGGAGCGGGTCGAGTACTCGGTGGTGGAGAAGCGGTTGAGGAAGGCGACCGGGTGGAAGACCACCTTCGCCTTGCCCTCGCTGACCAGCTGCTTGAGGGTCGCGCCGCTGGTCTCCTGGAACTGCCGGCAGGCCGGGCACTGGTAGTCCTCGTACAGGTCGATGGTGACCTTGCCGGTGCCCTCGACGATGCCGGTGCCGGCGTCGTTGGCCCCGGGCGGGGCCGTGAAGCTGGTCGACTTCTGGCTGGAGTACACGGCCCAGCCGATGCCGCCGGCGATGAGCAGCACCAGCACCGCGGCGATCGTGGTCCAGATGGTCCGCCGGCGGCGCTGCTCCCGGGCGAGTTGCTGGCGGACCACCCGGGCCGCGTTCTTCTGCCCCTTGCGACTACTCATCCTCGTCCTCCATGGAAGGTGCGCCCGCCAGCCAGCCGTCAACCGAGAACGGGGTGCGGGGCCAGCACAGCAGGAATCCGGCCAGCACCAGGAAGCCCAGGTCCCGGAGGATTTCCGGCAGGTAGCTCGGGGCCTGGCCGGCGGCGAGCTGGCCGCCGCTGCCGAAGCACCCGCAGTCGATGGCCAGGCCGCGCGCCCAGGCCGAGGCGATGCCGGCGATGAAGACCACCAGCAGCGCCGCGCCGACGCCGGCGGCCAGCCGGGTGGCCAGCCCGACGAGCAGGAGTACGCCGAGGGCCAGCTCGACGAAGGGCAGCGCGGCGCCGAGCACCGCGGCCACGTCGTACGGCATGAGCTGGTAGGCGTTGACCGCCCGGCCGGAGGCGCCGAGGTCACCGACCTTGCTGCCGCCGGCGTAGAGCCAGACGGCGGCGAGCCCGAGCCGGGCGGCGATGCCCAGCCAGGGCCGGAGGGTGGTCCAGCGGGTGGCCGGGACGCGAGGTGTGCTCACGCTCATTGGTCGCCTGGGTTCCGTGATTGGTTCCATCATCAACCGGTCAACGCGTCGCCGGCGGCGTCGACCAGGTCGGCGCGGGCCCGGGCGACCCGGGAGCGGATGGTGCCCACCGGCACCCCCTCCACCGCGGCCGCCTCCGCGTACGACAGGCCGAGCAGTTGGGTGAGCACGAACGCGGCGCGCCGCTCGGCGGGCAGCCGGCGGACCAGGTCGGTGGCGCCGAACTCGCCGGCCGGGTCGGGGTACGGCCGGTCGGTGGCGGCGTGCGCCGCCAGCCGTTCGTCCAGCCGGCGCCGCCGGATCACCGTGCGCAGGTGGTCGGCGCAGGTCCGGCGGGCGATGCCGAGCAGCCAGGTACGCGCGCTGGAGCGCCCCTCGAAGCCGGGCAGCGCCCGGAACGCCCGCAGGTACGTCTCCTGGGTGAGGTCGTCCGCGCTGTCCGGGTCGACCAGGGCGGCGGCGAACCGCCAGACCTCGGCCTGGGTGGCCCGGACGAAGGCGGCCGGTGCGGCCGGGTCGCCGTCGCGGGCGGCCAGCGCCCAGCCGGTCGCCCGGTCCGGGGCGGCGCCCGGCGTCGGGCCGTCGGCGGGGGTGTCGCGCGGGGCGGGGGTCACGACAGTCGAGGTTACGCGGGGTATCTGTGGGTGACAGGGTCCTTCGACCCATTCCATGACCCGGGCCACGCCGGGAACTTTTCCGGCCGGTTTCCCGACTACCCGACATGACGTGCGACGACGTACGCGTGGCGCGGTCCGCGTGGCGGGCGCCCGCCGCCGCCCGGGCCGGCGCGGCGCGGCGCCGCCGGCGGCCCGGTGCGGGGCGCGGATGAGGCCGGTTCGCCGCACGCGGGTCGGGTCGGGAAGCATGACGGTCATGACTGCTGCCGTACGCCGCCGGCCCGTGGCCGTGGCCGACCGTCGCTGGGCCGCCCGGCTGGGTGCCGCCGCCGGTCTGCTGGTCACCCTGCTCGCCCTGCTGCTCGCCCCGGCCACCCCGGCCAGCGCCCACGCGGTGCTGGTGAGCACCAGTCCGACTGCCGCCTCGGTGGTGCCGAGCGCGCCCGCCGAGGTGGTGCTGACCTTCAGCGAGGGGGTCCGCAAGGTCCCGGACAAGATCCGGGTGATCGCGCCGGACGGCTCCCGGGCCGACCGCGGTGAGCCGATCTTCAAGGGCACGGTGGTGACCATCCCGGTGGACTCCGCCGGGGCGCGCGGCACCTACCTGGTGAGCTACCGGGTGATCTCCGCCGACAGCCACCCGGTCTCCGGCGCGTTCACCTACTCGGTGGGCGCGCCGTCGACGCCGCCCAGCGACTCCGGCACGAACACCCGCGCCGACCCGGTGGTGGGCAACGCGGTCAAGGTCGCCCGGTACGCCGGGTACGCGGGCCTGCTGCTGCTGGTCGGCCCGGCGCTGGTGCTGGCGGCGCTCTGGCCGCGCCGGCTGTCCCGCCGCGGCCCGGCCCGGCTGGCCTGGTCGGGGCTGGGCCTGCTGGCCGTGGCCACCCTGGCCGAGCTCTGGTTGCAGGTGCCGTACACCAACGGCGGCGGGTTGTTCGAGGTGACCGGGGCGGGCCTGGGCGACGTGCTCGGCAGCACGTACGGCACCGCGCACCTGGTCCGGCTCGGGCTGCTCGCGGCGGCGGCGTTCCTGCTCCGCCCGCTCTTCACGGGTCCGATCGGCCGGGCCGACGCGGTCATCCTGGCCATCCTGGCCGGGGCGGGGCTGTTCACCTGGCCGCTGGCCGGGCACCCGGCGGCCTCCCCGGCGCCGGCGGTGTCGGTGGTGGTGGACGCGGTGCACCTGGGCAGCATGGCCGTCTGGCTGGGTGGCCTGGTGATGCTCGCGGCGTTCCTGCTGCGCCGCGCCGACGAGCGGGAGCTGGACGCGATCCTGCCGATCTGGTCCCGCTGGGCGGCGCTGGCGGTGGCCGCGTTGCTGCTCGCCGGCACCGTGCAGGGGCTGATCGAGGTGGCCAGCCTGTCCGCGCTGGTCGACACCACGTACGGGCGGCTGCTGCTCGCCAAGATCATCCTGTTCGCGCTGGTGATCGGGGTGGCCGCGTACTCCCGGTCGCTGGTGCGCCGGCGCAGCGCGGCGGGCCGGCCGGGGGCGATGCGCCGGGCGGTGCTGGCCGAGCTGGTGATCACCGCGGTGGTGCTCGGCGTGTCGGCGACCCTGGTGCAGACCACCCCGGCCCGCACCGCCGGCGCCGACGTGGCCGGGGCGCCCACCGGCTACTTCTCCGCCACGCTGGCCAGCCCGCTCTACTCCCTCCAGGTCGAGCTGGACCCGGCCGAGCGCGGCAACAACTCGCTGCACCTGTACGCGTACACGAAGGACAACCGGCCGCAGCCGGTCAAGGAGTGGAAGGCGACCGCCGCGCTGCCGTCGGCCGGCATCGAGCCGATCGAGATCCCGCTGCTGCCGCTGACCGACAACCACGCCACCGGTGAGATCAACCTGCCGGCGGCCGGGCGGTGGGAGTTCCGGTTCACCGTCCGCACGTCCGACATCGACCAGGCCACGGTGACCGCCACCGTGCCCGTCACGTAACGAGAGGCGCTCCGACCCATGATCCGACTCCGGCGTACCGCAACCGCCGCCGCGCTCACCCTCACCGTCGTGGCCACGGCCGTGCTCGGCCTGGCCGGGGCCGCCTCGGCGCACGTCACGGTCAACCCGAAGGAGGCGACCCAGGGCGGTTACGGCCGGTTCGCGTTCCGGGTGCCCAACGAGAGCGATACGGCGTCGACCACCAAGGTCGAGGTGAACCTGCCGGAGAACGCCCCGGTCGGCTCGGTGTCGACGATGCCGGTGCCGGGCTGGACGGTGGCGGTGGAGAAGCGCAAGGTGGACCCGCCGATCGACGTGCACGGCAGCCAGCTCACCGAGGCGGTGTCCAAGCTGACCTGGACCGCGACCGCCGGCGGCGTGAAGCCGGGCGAGTTCCAGGAGTTCCCGGTCTCGATGGGGCCGCTGCCGCAGGTCGACCGGATGGTCTTCAAGGTGCTGCAGACCTACTCCGACGGCAACGTGTCCCGCTGGATCGAGGAGCCGACCCCCGGCGCGGAGGAGCCGGAGGACCCGGCCCCGGTGCTCACCCTGACCGCCGCTTCGGCGTCGGCCGGGCCGTCCGCCCCGGCGGCGAGCGCCCCGCCGGCCGCCCGCGGTGACGACGACGACGAGGACGCCGACTCCGCGGCCATCGCCCTCGGGGTGGCCGGTCTGGTCGCCGGCCTGGCCGGCCTGGTGCTCGGCGGGCTGGCGTTCCGGCGTACCCGTCGGGAGCCCACGCCGAGGTCCTGACCCACGCCCGTGTCGCCGGCCCGTCGGATCCTCCGGCGGGCCGGCGGGCGTTGCGGGGTCCTTGCGGCGCTTGCCGTGGATATCCGCTGATTGTGTGGTTCGCGTCGGTAAGGTCGGCCGGGTAATTGGCTACCGAGGGAGACGACGCGAATGCGGTTCGTGCGAACGATCGCCGGCATGCTGCTCTTGAGCGTGGGGATTCCGGCGCTGCTGGCCGGCGTCGGCCTCTGGGTCGCCGCCGAGCACGCCGACCCGGACGGCGGCTTCGGCGCCCGCGTCGAGACCCTCCGCACCCCCGGGCAGGCCGTGCTGGTCACCGATGTGGACCGCCTGCTGCGCGCGGAGGCGCCGTTCGCCCGGGCCGGCTCGGCCCGGCTGCGGCTGACCGCCCGGACCGCCGACGGCCCGGCCTTCCTCGGCCTCGCCCCCCGCGAGGAGGTGGGACGCTGGCTGGCCGGCGCCCCGCACGCCACCGTCGAGCGGATCGCGCTCACCCGCGGCCCGCTGCCGGTGCGGCTGGCCCCGGCCGGCCCGGCCACTGCCGGCGGCGTCACGGTGGCCCCGGCGGACCAGGGCTTCTGGGTACGCGAGGGGATCGGCACGCTGGAGTGGAGCCCGGCCGACCTGGCCGGGCAGTCGCTGAGCCTGGTGGTGATGCGGCCGGACGGGCGCGCCGAGCTGGCCCTGACGCTGCGGGCGGAGGTGCGGGCCGGCTGGTTCCCGGGCGTCGCCTGGGCGCTACTGGCCGGTGGGCTGTTGCTGGTCGCCCTCGCCGGGGTGCTGCTGCTGCGGCGGGTGCGGCCCCGGGAGGTGGTCTTCGTCGTCGAGCCGGACCAGGTGCCGGTGCTGGCCGGCCGGCTCGGGGTGACGTCGCTGAGCGGCCTGGGCGCGCCGCCGCCGCTGCCCGAGCGGCAACTGGTCGCCGTCGGGTCGGCGCACGCCGAGCGGGGCCGGGCGGCGATCGGTCCGGTGCCGAGCCGGCGTCCGGCGACGCTGGCCGACCTGTCGCCGGACGCCGCCTGGTCGTGGCCGCCGGTCGGGGTGGCGGAGACGCCGCGCCCGTCGCTCGTGGACGGCGCCGCGCCGCCGGCCGACGCCTGAACTCCGGGCCGGAACGGCGGTGGCCCCCCGCGCTGCCGACGCGGAGGGCCACCGTCACCGGGGGAATCGGTGCTACCTGGGAGAAACTTGAGGTAGTTGGGACCAGATTAGCGCTGAAACGGCGTCAGTCGCGAGTTCTGTCCAGTTGATGCATGTTTCCCGGGGTGCCGGGGGCGCGCGTCGGACGCCGGGTCGGCAGCACCACCAGCAGCAGCAGGCTGAGCAGCACGTACGCGTTGCGGGCGACGAACTCCCCGGGGTCGTCGGTGCGTACCGGGGTGATTCCCCAGTCCTCGAACGTCACCACCCCGTAGATGATCACGAACGTGGTGCCCACCGCGAGGGTGAGTAGCCAGCGGCGCCGACGGGCCCCCGCCGGCGTGTCCCGCCCGCTGTCCAGGGCGGCGTCGACCAGCAGCACCACCGCCGGGATGAACCAGTACAGGTGGTGGGTCCAGGTGATCGGGCTGACCAGCCCGCCGACCAGGCCGGTCAGGGTGAGCCCGGCCAGCGCGTCCCCGGCCCGCGCCGCCCGGGCCGCCCGCCACAGCCCGTACCCGGTCACCGCCAGCACCAGCAGCAGCCACGGCACCTGGGCCGGCTTCTCCGGCACGGTGAGCCGGCTGAGCAGGCCGAACAGCGACTGGTTGCCGGTGTAGTCGGTGCGTCCCACCCGGTCGGTGGCCCACAGCTCGTGGGTCCAGAAGCGCCACGAGTCGGCCGGCGCCACCGCCGCCGCCAGCAGGGTGGCGAGCGCGGCGGTCGCCGAGGCGACCAGCGCCGCCCGCCAGCGCCGGGTGGCCAGCAGGTAGAGGATGAAGATGCCGGGGAAGAGCTTGACCGCGGTGGCCAGCCCGACGCCCAGCCCGGCCCAGCGCCGCCCCCCGGGTACGGCGAACAGCAGGTCGGCCAGGATCAGCACCACCAGCAGCATGTTGATCTGGCCGAAGGTCAGCGTCTCCCGGGTGCTCTCCACGGCGAGGACCAGCAGCACCGCGACGACGAGCGGGAACCCCCGGTGCAGGTCGTGCCGGTCGAGCACCGGACGGACCAGCCACCAGGTGGTCAGCACCACGCCGAGCAGGGTCAGCACCGTGAAGATCGCCACCGTGACGCCGAGCGGCAGCAGGGCGAACGGCCGCAGCAGCAGCGCCGCGAACGGCGGGTAGGTGAAGTAGAGCGCCCCCTGCACCCGGTCCGGCTGCACGTAGTCGTAGAGCGGGTGACCGGCCGCCCACCAGTCCATCGCCCGCATGTAGATCTTCAGGTCGAAGAAGTTGTGCACCCGGCCCGGCCAGTAGAGCACCGGCAGGACCGCCGCGATCGCCACCAGCGCGACGAGCCGACGCGCCGTACGCCCGCCCGGATCGTCGTCGGTGACGGCGGGCGGTGCGACGGGTTCGGCTGGCACGGGGGCAACCCTAACGGTCCACCGCCGGGCACCGGTGCTCCAGGCGCGGGCGGGTCGGCGGCGCGTAGTCTGGTCCGGTGGCTGATCTTCTCGTCTGGATCGACTGTGAGATGACCGGGTTGGACCTGGGCCGGGACGCGCTGATCGAGGTCGCGGCGCTCGTCACCGACCCGGATCTCAACGTGCTGGGTGACGGCGTCGACGTGGTGATCCACGCCGACGAGGCGGCGCTGGAGGCGATGCCGGAGATTGTCCGGACCATGCACGCCAAGTCCGGGCTGACCGACGAGGTCCGTCGCTCCGCGGTCACCCTGGCCGAGGCCGAGGATCTGGTCCTCGACTACGTCAGCCAGCACGTGAAGGACCCCCGGACGGCACCGCTGTGCGGCAACTCGATCGCCACCGACCGGGGCTTCATCGCCCGGGACATGCCGCGCCTCGACGCGCACCTGCACTACCGGATGATCGACGTCTCGTCGATCAAGGAGCTGTGCCGGCGCTGGTATCCGCGGGTGTACTTCGGGCAGCCGCAGAAGGGGCTGGCCCACCGGGCGCTCGCCGACATCCGGGAGAGCATCCGGGAGCTGGAGTACTACCGGCGGACCGTCTTCGTGCCGCTGCCCGGCCCGGACGTGGAGACCGCCAAGGCCATCGCCGCCCAGCTCTGAGCCGCGCGCCCGAACCCGCTGGACGGGGCTGGCCCAGGTGTGGCTATTATTAGTCCGCGCCCGCCCGGCTCGTCCGGCGCGAGAGCATGGTGGCTGTAGCTCAGTTGGCAGAGCACCGGGTTGTGGTCCCGGTTGTCGTGGGTTCAATTCCCATCAGTCACCCCAGCACGACGGAAGCCCCCTCCCGCGGGAGGGGGCTTCCGTCGTTCCCGGTCCGGCCCCCTCCTGCGGGAGGGGGTCGGACCGCGCGGACCTCAGGGGGTCGGCTCGACGCTCGGCTCGCCGGTCGCGTCACCCGGCTCGGCCGGCGGCTCGTACGGCAGCGCGCTGCCCTTGACGTACTCGTCCCAGCTCATGTTCCAGTCGGTCCAGCCGTTGCCGTTCTGGAGCTTGCGCTCGGTGCCCTTGACCGTGATCGGGTCGCCCATCCGGGTGTTGGCGAAGAGCCAGGCGCCGTCCTTCATCGAGACGTTCACGCAGCCGTGCGAGACGTTTGTCCGGCCCTGCACGCCCTCGGACCAGGGGGCGGCGTGGATGAACTCGCCACCCCAGGTGAGCCGCTGGGCGTAGTCGATCTCGGTGCGGTAGCCCTCCTCCGGGCCCAGCTCCTCCATCGTGTCGAAGACCGTGTGGCGCTTCTTCTCGATCACCACCATGGTGCCGCTGGACGACGGGGTGCTCTTCTTGCCGAGGCTCACCAGGATCGTCTTGACGGCCTTGCCGTTCTTGGTGACCGTCATCCGCTTGGTGTGGTTGTCCACGGTCATCACGAACGACGGACCGATCTTGACGTCGACGGTGAGGTCGGAGCGGCCGTACCAGCCGTCACCGAGCGGCAGGCCACCCGCCTGCACCTTGTAGGTCACCGTGCTGTTGGCCTTCCAGAACTCCTTCGGCCGGTAGTGCACCTCGGTCGGGCTCACCCAGTGCCAGATGCCCTCCTGGGCCGGCTTCGCGGTGACCGTCATCCGGCGCT
This sequence comes from Micromonospora sp. NPDC050495, assembly GCF_040655175.1. Taxonomy (NCBI): domain Bacteria; kingdom Bacillati; phylum Actinomycetota; class Actinomycetes; order Micromonosporales; family Micromonosporaceae; genus Micromonospora; species Micromonospora sp. NPDC050495. Next base: position 67,195 of record NZ_JBFAJK010000008.1, read on the forward strand.
GCATGTCGTCGCGGTAGTCCTCCGGGATGGCCCGGCCGAACTTCACGATCAGCGGCATGCCCACCCCGACGACCTGGTTGTCGCCGAGGAAGCTGGTGACCCGGACCTGCTTGCCCGGCTTCGCCATGGTGGTGAAGGTGCTGGTCGCGGTGGCCGGCTTGCCGTCGTCACCGGTCGCGGTCACCGTCGCGGTGTAGGTCTCGCCGTACTTCAACGCGCCCTCGGGCAGCCAACTCTTGCCGTCGGCCGCGAGGGTGCCCTCGACGGCCGCGCCGGCGGAGTCCTTCAGCTCGACGGTGGTCTCCGTCGCCTCCTTCGTGGTGAAGGTGACGGCGGTGGCGGCCGGCACGTCCTTGGCGTCGGCGGCCGGCTCGGTGATGGTGGCCGACGCCTTCGGCCCGCTCTCCCCGCCGCCGCCCTGCCAGCTCGACCCCTTGTCCCCGCCGCCGCCGGTGCAGGCCGAGGTCAGGGCCAGCGTGGCGGCCAGCACCACGGCAGCGAACCCGCGGCGTGCCCCGCGCCGGGTGGTGCCGGGCCGGATCAGCTCGTCCTGGCTGTCTCGCATGATTCCCTCACAGTCGTGGTCCCCGGTCCCATCGTTCCCTACAGACGCACGACTACGGATACCCGTTGCCTGACGTGAACCGGAACACGCGAGCCGGATGTAACGATTCTGGTATCTTGCGCCGCTGTGCGCAGGGGCTGATCTCTGTTTCCGGCGGCCGGGACCAGGCCGACCGGGACCGAGATCGCTCCCGGCCACGGTACATTCGCCGAGCTCAGAAGGGCGAACCGGTGCCGCCGTCGGGCACCGGGACGGCGCTGCCGGCGACGAACTCCGACCAGCTCAGGTTCCACGCCGTCCAGCCGTTGCCCGCCTCCAGCCGGCGCGGGGTGCCGCGCACGGTCACCGGGTCACCGACCAGCGTCCGGTCGAACAGCCACCGGCCGTTGGCCATCGAGACGTTCACGCAGCCGTGCGAGACGTTCGTCCGGCCCTGCACGCCCTCGGACCAGGGGGCGGAGTGGATGTACTCGCCGCCCCAGGTCAGCCGCTGGGCGAAGTCGATCTCCGTGACGTACCGGTTGCGGGGGTCCGCCTCGTCCCGGGTGTCGAAGACCGTCGACTCCTTCTTCTCCATCACCACCATGGTGCCGCTGGAGGAGGGGGTGCTCTTCTTGCCGAGACTGACCGGCACGGTCCGGATCAGCGTGCCGTTCTCGTACACGGTCATCCGCTTGTTGGCGTTGTCCACCTTCATCTCGAACTGGCGGCCGATCTTCGCGGTCGCGCTCCGGTCGACGTTGCCGTACCGGCCGTTGCTCAGCGGGACACCGGCCAGGGCCAGCCGCACGGTGAGGGTGGTGCCCGGCTTCCAGTACTCCGGCGCGCGGTAGTAGGCCTGCGTGCCGCTGGGCAGCCAGTGCCAGGCGCCCGGCTGGGGCGGATCCGTCTGCACGAACATCCGGCGCTGCACCGCGGCCCGGTCCTTCTTCGGGATCCCCGGCGAGAACTCCGCCACCACCGGCATCGCCACGCCGTACGTCCGGCCGCTGAACAGGTACAGGCCGGAACCGATCATCGACTTCGGTCGGGCCATCGTGGTGAAGGTGCTGCTGCCCTGGTGCGTCGAGCCGTCCGGGCCGGTCCCGGTCACCGTGGCGGTGTAACGGGTGGCGTACTTCAGCGGGGCGGACGGCACCCAGGACGAGCCGTCGCGGCGCAGCCGGCCCGCGACCGGCTTGCCGTTCGCGGCGGTGAGGACCACCTTCGTCACCGTCCCGCCGCCGGGGACGGTCGCGCTGATCTCGGTGCTGACCGGCCGGCGCTGGGCGCCGTCGGCCGGGGTCAGCCGCAGCGGCGCCGCCGCCACCGGCGGAGTGCCCGCCGGGGTCGCGCTGGCGCTCGGCTGGGCCTGCTGGCTGCCGGAGACGAACGTCGGCTTCTTCTGCTGGTCGCCGCCGCACCCGACCAGTGCCAACGACGCCGTGAGGACCAGGACGCCCACCATCGCCCCGGACCGCGCGAACCTGCCCATCCCCACCTCTGTTCTCGCGTGCCTGGCCGCCATCGTGCCGCATCACGGTGGCGTTGCCGGACCCCGGGGTCGCTCTTTGCCCCTTTTTGTCCGGTAACCTCGACCGAAGGGTGGAGGCCGGGATCGGATTGGAAACCGGCTTCGAGGGCGTGCTAATGTTCTTCCCGTTGCCGGCGAGCGCCGCTAGCTCAACTGGCAGAGCAGCGGACTCTTAATCCGCGGGTTCGGGGTTCGAGTCCCTGGCGGCGCACCAACGATCAAGGCTCTGACCTGGTGATTTTCACGGGGTCGGGGCCTTTTTCGTGTCTCTTGCCGGGTGGTGGTGGCTCGGTGAGTGCTCGGGGGCTGAAGAGGGTCACCATGTGCGTCTTGATCTCGTCGGTGATGGCCGTGACCGTCTATCTCTCGCGCAACGCGACGATGGGCGACCCGCCGAGAGACCGCCCGGCAGCGGCTCAAGCGGTGCGACCAGCGCCGGTCGATCCGCCGCTGCTGACTGGCATGCTGTGCGGATGCGACAGGTCACCGTGCTCGGCAGTTCCGGTGCCTTTCCCGAGCCGGGCCGTGCCTGTAGCGGTTTCGCCGTCGACTGGGACGGCTACCGCTTGGTGCTTGACCTGGGCTACGCCACGTTGCCGCGGTTGCTCGGGCACTGGCCAGATGGTGCAGTGGACGCGGTTGTCATCAGTCATGAGCATCCTGACCACTGCATTGACCTGCACGGGCTGTTCCGGATGCGGTTTTATGGTGAGCCTGGGGGACCACGGTTGCCGTTGTACTGCCCGCCAGGCGTGCTCGACCGGATCAGCGGTCTAGAGCCGGACGTCGACCTGCACGCGGTCTTCGACATGCATCCGCTGCCGGGCAGCTACCGGGTGGGGCCGTTCGATCTGACTGGACTGTCACTCCCGCACTACGTGCCCAACGCTGGCATCCGTATACAGGCCGACGGGATAGCCTTGGCCTACTCTGGGGACACCGGCCCGACCCCCGCGCTAGCCGAACTGGGCCGTGACGCCGACCTCTTCATCGTCGAGGCCACCGACCGCGACGGCGAGACCGACCGACCCACACGCAATCTACTGACCTCCACCGAGGCCGGTCACTGGGCTCGCCGGGCGGGCGCCCGCCGACTGATGCTCACCCACTTCTGGCCAGGCAATGACCGGGCAGCCGCAGTGGCCGCCGCGCAGGTGGAGTTCGACGGTGCTGTGCTGGCGGCCGAAGAGGACCTCACCGTCACACTCGGGACACCAGATCGCTGACCGCCCCTCGTCACGTCGTGCCCGAGTGGCCATTGCGTGGCCGCGCGGGCGGTGAGCAGAGAGGCGAGGTTGACCCCTACGTGACCCCAACCTGCCGCCAGAACCCACTCTGTTCCAGCTCAGCGGCCCTCTACGGGGCCGCTGACTTTGTGAGCGGGGCCGGTACAACAGCAGCGAAGTACAGCAGTAGCCGCCTACCGACTTGATGACGTAAACGAATCACGAGTCAGCGGTCCAGCGCGCTGCCGAGCCGCTTGAGTGCGTCGGGGGTGGCCGCCGAGGAGACCACCGTGTAGATCTCCATGGTGATGGCGAACTGAGCGTGCCGGAGGATCTGCATCGCCACCCGGGGATGCACGTCCAGGTCGGCCAGGAGCGAGGCGCAGGTCCGCCGGGCGTCCCGCACGGTGATCCGCCGGATTCCCGCCGCATCACCGCGCCGGTCCCAGAAGCGGTTGAAGTTCCTTGGCTCGACCGGCCGGCCGTACCGGGTGGTGAAGATGAGGTCGGACGGCTGCCAGCCGGGGCCGGCGGCGTTCCGGGCGGCGGACTGGACGGTGCGGCGGCCGGTCGAAGACCACGGTGCAGATGCCGGGCAGCGGCAGGGTGGCGTCCGAGGCGGCCGTCTTCGTCTACCGGTGCAGCAGTTCGGCACCGACCCGCTGGAGCTGCCGATCGATGGTCAACTCGCCGGCTGCCAGCGAGGTGGGCGCTCCTAATCCGTCAAGTAGGGCGGGTGCGCGGCTCAGACGAGTCCGTAGAGCTGGTTGAGGTCGAGTAGGTGGTGGCCGAGGACCGAGGAGGCATGTAGGTCGAGTACGAGGACCAGAAACACGTTGGGTGTCTCGCAGTCGACCAGGACGTGTTGGTGTGCCCCGTCTGGCGACTGCCAGACGTAGGTGACGCGGCCTTCGAAGAAGTCGTGCCCGTTGAAGTCCTCTTTGGGGATGGAGTCGAAGTAGGGCCAGAAGTCGAAGGGGGTTCCTGGTCCGGGCCCACGCTTGTGGGGTGGGGTCCCATCGTTGCCTTGTACTCGTCCTCAGTCAGTAGCGGTGGCACCAGGCAAGGATGCCTGGTCCAGGGGTGGCGACGCGAGCAGGTGGAAGGTTTCCCGTGCGATGTAGCGCTTGGGGCATCGCATGATCTCGGTCTTGGTCTTGCCCTCCGTGGTGCGGCGGGTGACGTAGTCCTTGGTGGGTTGGTGGCAGCGCATGCGGACGAGGGTGATGCGCCAGAGGGCGCGGTTGGCGCCACGGTGTAGACGGTGGCGGTCGGTTCGTCCGGAGCTGGCCGGGAAATTCGGGGCTTCATCGCTCCGCGGCGGCCGACGCGCAGAGCCCGGATCATCTCGACCCGGGCGTTACGGGTCTTCGGGGTGCCGCTGGCTCGGCCGGACAGGACCGCCCGGGCGGCGGACATGCACAGAAGCGCCAAGCGCAGGTTGGCCAGCACGGGAGAAGACGGAAGCGCGAGCAGCCAAGCGAGCGGCCAAAGTCAAACCGGCGGGACTGGGCTACTCACGCCGTTCTTGACTCTGCATGAGCCGGCGGGGACGCTCAGGCTCCTTCGGGTGAATCCAGATGACCACCGGCCGGCCCGCCGTCCGCGCGCCTCGACGGTCCACAGAGGAGCGGCCGGATCCGTACAATCGATCGCTCCTCGCCCCGCGCGTCCGCTGGGGCTGCCCCGCGCCGTCGTAGAGGAGCCCGGTCATGCCCGCGAACCGCAGGGTGCCCAGCCGACGCCCACGACCCGGGCGGGTCCGGGCGCTCGCCGTCGCGGTGGCCGCGCTGCTGGCCGGCGGCGGACCGGCCGCCGCGGCCGGTGGCGCCTCGGCGGACGCCGCGACCGGCACGGCCGCGGCGGGAACCGTCTCGTTCAGCGACGACTTCCAGCGGACGAACGGGCCGGTCGGCAACGGCTGGGTGGCGCCACGCGGCACCTGGTCGATCGCGGCCGGCGCCGCCCAGGCCACCGGCCCGGCCGAGCGGGTGCTGGTCCGGGACTCGCTGTTCCTCGGCCCGAGCTACGACATCGCCACCTCGCTCGTGCTGCCCGCCCCGGCGGGCTCCACCCGGCTCTGGGCCGGCATCGCCTTCCAGGTCATCGACCATGCCGACGGCACCCAGACGTTCTACACGCTGCGGGCCGGGCAGAGCCAGGCCGACGGGACGCGGGCCCGGTGGCAACTGGTGCGTATCGACCACTCCGCCGGCGCGACCGACACCGACCTGCTGGGCGAGGGGGAGCTCGCCGCCGCCCCCGGCAGCGCGCTGGGCCTGCGGGTGACCGCGACGGCTGACGGCAGGGGAGCCGCCGTCCGGATCACCGCGGGCGCGGCCGAGGCGGACCGTACCGTCCCGCTGCGCCTGGCCGACCGGCTCAGCGGCGGCAACGTCGGGCTCTATTCCCAGGCCGGCACCGTCGGGCTGCGCGACTTCACCGTGACGGCCACGACGGCGCCCGGCTACCGCTCGTTCCACGACGGGTTCGACCGGGCCGACGGGGCGGTCGGTAACGGCTGGCGGGTCGCCCGGGGCACCTGGGGCCTGGCCGGCGGCGCTGCGGTCCCGTCCGGGACCGCCGACCGGCTGATGTACCCGAGCGGCCTCACCCTGGGCGCGACGTTCCTGCTCAAGACGTCGCTGACCCTGCCCAAGCCGGCTCTGACCTACCGGCCGTGGACCGGCGTGGCCTTCAACATCGTTGATCACGGGGACGGCACCCAGACCTACTACGTGCTGCGCATCGGCCAGTCCCAGGCGGACGGCGGGCAGGCCCAGTGGCAGGTGGTCCGGATGACCCGGTCGTCCGCCGGCGCGTCCGACGCGCTGCTGGCCGGCGGGGGCGTCCCCGCGCCGCCCGGGACCACCCTCAGCGTCAGCGTCGACGCCAAGAACCAGGGCACCGGCGTGCACATCGCGATCGACGGCGCGGGCGTGCCGGCCGGGCAGGCCGTCGACCGGTACGTCGGGCTGCGCTGGCGGGACCTGCTCACCGGCGGCGGCACCGGGGTGTACTCGCAGGGCGGCTCGGTGAGCCTGCCTTTCTTCGCCGCGGAGACCAGCAACGAACCGGCCGTCGTCCCCGCCGAGCCCGGGCCGCTGGACTGCTCGCCCCGCGCCCCCGCCGACTACCCGCTGCCGGGTGCGTCCCGGACCGTCAGCCAGGTCATCGACGTGGGGACCACCTGGGCGGGGCACCCGGTCGACCAGGCGGTCCTGACCACCGACACCGAGCAGTACCTGGCGTACTACGACGCCGAGCGCCGGATGACCGTGGCGAAGCGCTCGCTCGACAGCACCACCTGGACGCGCCGGACGCTGGACTCCACGCTCGGCTGGGACAGCCACAACGGCATCACCATGGCGCTGGACAGCACCGGCAACCTGCACGTGGCGGGCAACATGCACGCCGTGCCGCTGGTCTACTTCCGCACCTCGGTGCCGGGCGACGTGGGCACGCTGACCCGGATCCCCACCATGGTGGACAGCTCCGTGGAGGGGTCGGTCACCTATCCGCGCTTCCTCCGGCACACCAACGGCGACCTGCTGTTCAGCTACCGCAACGGGTCAGCGGCGACGGCGCCAACTACTACAACCGGTACGACCCGGTCAGCCGTACCTGGTCCAGCCTGCTCGGCCGCCCACTCGTCGACGGGGCCGGCCGCAACGGCTACCCCGAGGGTCCGCTGCGCGGGCCGGACGGCTACTGGCATCTGGCGCTGGTCTGGCGGGACACCCCGGACGCCGGCAGTTCGAGCATGCCGTCGTACGCCCGCAGCCGCGACCTGGTCAGCTGGGAGGACAGCGCGGGCCGGCCGCTGGCCCTGCCGCTGACCTACCTCCGGTCCGAGGTCATCGACCCGGTGCCGACCTACGGCGGCGTGGTCAACGGCAACGTCCGGCTCGGCTTCGACGCCGCCAACCGGGTCGTGGTGACCTACACCAAGTACGACGCCGACCTGGGCAACCAGCTCTACGCGGCCCAGCCGGACGGCGCGGGCGGCTGGCGGATCACCCGCCTCACCAACTGGACCGGCCGGTGGGAGATCCTCGGGTCCGGCACCCTGGCGTTCCCCGTCTCGTTGCAGTCCGCCGCGAGCGGGCTGCCGGACGGCAGGCTGCGGGTGCCGTACACGTGCCGTGGGGTCAAGCGGTCGTTGATCGTCGACCCGTCCTCGATGGGCGTCGTGGCCGACGTCCCCGACCCGGTGCTGCCCAGCGAGATCACCCAGGTGCGCTCCACGTTCCCCGGCATCGGCGTGCGGACCGCGACCTCGGTGGCCGGTGACCGCACCTACGTGCTGCGCTGGGAGAGCATGCCCTCGAACCAGGACCAGCCCCGGCCGGCGGACCAGACCCCGCCGGCCCAACCCCTGCAGCTGTACGTGCTGACCACCCCGTGACCGGCGCACCGGGCCGGCGGGTGGCTGATGGGCACGGAACGCCGCGGCTGTGCTAACGTCTCGTCCCGTTGTCAGCGAGCGCCGCTAGCTCAACTGGCAGAGCAGCGGACTCTTAATCCGCGGGTTCGGGGTTCGAGTCCCTGGCGGCGCACCAACGATCAAGGCCCTGACCTGGTGGTTCACCCCGGGTCGGGGCCTTTGTCGTGTCCCGTGGTCGCGCCCCGACGTCACCCGACATTGATCGATGTAGCTCGATTGACTTGATATAGACAGTCAGTAATATATATGCGAGCTTGGCCCGTCCTGGGCTGATCGGCGGCAGGAGTCTCTGATGGGTGTGCAACGACCGCGCAAGCCACGTCCGGCCACGGCGATCGGGCTGGCCGGCTCTCTCGTGGCGGGGCTGCTCACCACCCAGGCCGTCGCCGACCCGGCGGCGGCCGCCACCGGGCTGGCCCTGACCGTGGACGTGTCCGCCGCCCGGCACCGGATCAGCCCCGACATCTACGGCATGAACGGCGGCGACCCCGCGCTCGTCGCGGAACTCGGCACGCCGGTGGCGCGCTGGGGCGGTAACGCGAGCAGCCGCTACAACTTCAAGAACCACACCTACAACACGGGCAGCGACTGGTACTTCGAGAACATCGTGGCCGGGCCCGACAACACCCTCGAGGCGTTCGTCCAGCGGAACCGGGACGCGGGGATCAAGCAGGTGGTCACCGTGCCGTTGATCGGCTGGGTGGCGAAGGACTCGCCGTCGTCGCACCCGTTCGCCTGCGGCTTCCCGGCCACCCGCTTTCCCGAGCAGGACTCGTTCGACCAGTGGGACCCCAACTGTGGCAACGGGCGGCACGCCGATGCGAACCTGACCGGGGCGGTCCCCACGGACACCTCGATCCCGGCGGACGCGTCGTTCGCGGGCGAGATGGTGTCGCATCTCGTGAACCAGTTCGGTCCGGCGGCACGCGGCGGCGTACCGATCTACGAACTCGACAACGAGCCGGTGCTGTGGAGTTCCACCCATCGCGACGTGCACCCCGAGCCGGTGAGCTACGACGAGCTGGGCGGCAAGGGCACGGCGACCGCCGCGGCCGTCAAGGCCGCCGACCCGCGCGCGGCGGTGCTCGGCCCGTCCGGATGGGGCTACTGCGAATGGGTGGCGTCCGGCGTGGACGGATGCGGGCCGGGTGCGGACGCGGCGGCGCACGGCGGGCTCAACCTGTCGCAGTGGTACCTGAAGAACATGAAGGACTTCAGCGACGCCCACGGCGGGAAACGCTTCCTCGACTACTTCGACCAGCACTACTACCCGCAGATCAGCGGCGGTAAGGACCCGGACGCCAACGCGCTGCGGCTGCGGTCCACCCGATCGCTGTGGGATCCGACGTACGTGGACGAGTCGTGGATCGGTCCCGGCGGGGTGAACGCGCCGCCGTTGCAGTTCATCCGCCAGATGAAGGCATGGGTCGCGCAGTACTACCCCGGCACCAAGGTCGCCATCACCGAATACAACTGGGGCGCGCTGGACGACATCAACGGCGCGCTCGCGCAGGCCGACGTACTCGGCATCTTCGGGCGCGAGGGTCTGGACCTGGCCACCATCTGGGGTGAACCCAAGCCCACCGACCCCGGCGCGTACGCGTTCCGGATGTACCGGAACTACGACGGAGCCGGGAGCAAATTCGGCGACCTGAGCGTGTCGGCGGCCAGCAGCGACCAGGGGCAGCTCGCGGTCTACGCGGCGCAACGCTCGTCCGACAAGGCGCTCACCGTGATGGTGGTCAACAAGACGGGCGAGGATCTGACCTCACGGTTGGCGCTCACCGGATTCCACGGCGGGGACCGGGCGCAGCGGTTCAGCTACGGCCCGGCCGATCTCACCTCGATCGTCCGGGGCGAGGATCTGCGGGTGACCCGGGGCGGCGTCAGCGCGACGTACCCGGCGAACTCCGTGACGCTGCTCGTCCTGCCGCAGCGCCGACACTGAGCGTCTCCCGTCCGACCGGTCCCCGACAGAGCACGGGAATCGCGAGCCCGCGCCCCTACAGTCCCCACCATGAGGTGGACGCTGCGATCCGTGACCGGGCTCGCCGTACTGGTGACGGCCCTGGTGGCGCCGGCGGCGAGCGCCGCCGCGGCGCCCGCCGACGGCGGCCTCGGCTTGGCGCTGCGCCCGGGGCAGGCGGACTACCGCGCCGGTGACCAGGTCCGCCTCGACCTCACCGTCACGAACTCCACCGGGTCGGCGTGCGCGCTGCCCACCAGCGCCGTCGGCACCGTCCAGATCACCGGGGTACGCCGGGACGGGCGCGACCTCACACCGGCGCTCACCCGCAGCTTTTACGACGACGGGATCACCGCCTCGGCCGGCGCCGGCCTGACCACCGTCGAACCCGGCGCAACGGCGACCGTGGCGCTCACCGGTGTCCGGCTGCACGACGGCGGCGCGCCCGGGGACGTCGTGCTCCGCTCGGTGGCCGCCACCGGCGACGGCGGCGGCCTGGACTCGCTCTGGCCGGTCGGCGCCCCCGGCCGGTACGAGGTCACGGCCGGCTACCTGACGCTGCCGGTCACCGGCGCGACGAACCTCTGCCCGGGCGCCACGGCGCTGCGGAGCACCACGTTCACGGTCGGCGACGGCGGCCCGCCCGGCCCTCGCTGGCTCTGGCTGGCCGTCGGAGCGCTGCTGCTGGTGCTGCTCCTCGGCGCGCTCGTGATCCTGCTGCGGGCCCGCCGCCGGCGGCCGACCGCCGCCGCCGCCGTGGCCCTGCTGCTGGTGGCCGTGGGCGCGCTGGTCGGCGGCACGTCCCGGCCGGCGCACGCGGACTACACCGTCGACCCGACCGCCGGCGTGCCGGTCAGCGGCGTCGACTTCCAGGCCGCGGTCGACGGCTGCCTCAAGGGGTTCGCCGCGCCCGGCGGTGACCCGTCCGGCCTGCTGCCCCGGCTGACGGACAAGAAGAGCCCGAAGGTGCGGATCATCCCCACCCCGGGCGGCTCGGGCGCGTTCGAGACGCCGGACAGCGCCGACGGCAAGGGCTCGTCCACGGTCACCTGGAACCCGACCTCCACCGACCCGTACGACGACGGGGTGGCCCGGGACCCCTGCGCCGCGCTCTACCACGAGCTGAACCACGCCGACGACATCTCCCGCGACGCGGTCCCGCCGGGCCAGTGCGGGAGCACCGGGATCCCCACCGCGGAGGTGAAGGCGACGTTCGCGGAGAACCGCTACCGGGCGGCGAAGGGTCTGCCACCGCGCACCGGGTACAAGGGGAACCCGCTGCCGAAGAGCCTCGACGAGTGCAAGAAGCCGGCGAAGAAGACGCCCCCGCCGAAGGGGCCGGTGAAGCTCTGCGAGGACGGCGCCGACTGCGGCGGTAGCAACGGCGACCCGCACCTGGTCACCTTCGACCGGGTCGCCTACGACTTCCAGGCCGTCGGCGAGTTCACGCTGGTCGCGGCCACCGGCGGCGACCCGCTGGAGGTCCAGGTCCGCCAGACGCCGATGGCCGGCACCCGGACCGCCTCGGTCAACTCGGCTGTCGCGTTCCGGGTCGGCGGGCACCGGGTCGCGCTGACGCTCACCGACGGCGGCACCCGGGTGCACGTCGACGGCGCGCCGCGGCCCGCGCCGCCGGACCGCACCGACCTGGCCGGCGGCGGCAGCCTCACCCGCCGCCCGTCGGACACCGGCCCCACCGACGGGTACGACGTGACCTGGCCGGACGGCTCGGCGGCGGCGGTGGACCAGATCGGCCGCTACGGCTACCGGGTGCTGGTCCGGCTGGCCGACGGCCGGGCCGGAAAGGTACGCAGACTGCTCGGCGACTTCGACGGCGACCCGGCCGACGACATCGCGCCCGCCTCCGGGGCGGCGCTGGCCCAACCGGTGCCGTTCGGGAAGCTCTATCCCGGGTACGCGGACAGCTGGCGGATCGCCCCGGACCGTTCGCTGCTGCACTACGACGACGGGCAGGACACCGGCACGTTCACCGATCGCGCGTTCCCCGAACGGGAGGTCACCGTCGGCGACCTCGACCCGGCCCGGCGCGCGACTGCCGAACAGATCTGCCGCTGGGCCGGCGTCACCGCCCCCGCGCAGCTCGCCGAGTGCGTCTTCGACGTCGCGGTGAGCGGGCGCCCCGAGTTCGCCGTCGCCGGCGCGACCACCGAACGGGTCGCACCGCCGGCCGGCGCCCCGATCCCCGCCGCACCGGTCGCCACCGCCACCCTCACGCCCGGCGGCGAGCCGCTGACGTTCGCCGGTCGCGCCGGGGACGCCGTCTTCGTCGACGCCACCGCACCGGGAATCGGCGACCGCTGCTCGCCGTACGTGCTCACCGACCCGGGCGGCCGGGAGGTCGCCAGCGGCTGCAACATCAACGGCCGCGGGTACGTCGATCGCGTCGACCTCACCGCCACCGGCAGGTACGCGCTGCGGGTCACCGCCGCACCCGGTGACACCGGCCGCGCCGCGGTGCGGGTGTACCTGGCCCGGGACAGCGACGGCACGGTGCAGCCGAACGGCCCGGCGGTCACCGCGACGGTCGTGCAACCCGGCGCGCGGGCCCGCTACCGGTTCACCGGCCAGCAGGGCGAGCGTGTCTACGTGGAGGTGCCCGCGAGCACGCTCACCGACCAGTGCTCACCGCTGGAGCTGCGGGACGCCGAGGGGCGGCAACTCGTCAGCGGCTGCGTGATCAACGGGGCCGGCGAGATCGACGGCACGCTGCTGCCCGCCGACGGGACGTACACCGTGGTCGTCGACCCCATCGAACGCGGCACCGGCGCGACCACGCTGCGGCTGGTCACCAGCCGGGACCGGGAGGCGACGGTCACGCTCGGCGGGCCGCCGGTCGTCGCCGCCGTGGACCGGCCCGGCGCGGTCACCGGCTACCGGTTCACCGCCGCCGCCGGCACGTCGGTGACGGTGAGCGCGACCGCCTCGGACCTGCCGGACCAGTGCGGCGTGCTGGCGCTGCGCGCGCCGGACGGCAGCACTGTCACCACCGGTTGCGTGATCAACGGAGCTGGTGAACTCGGGCCGGCGGTGTTGCCGGCCTCCGGGGCGTACACCCTGGTGGTGGACCCGTCCGGGGCGGCGACCGGGCAGGTCACGCTGGCGTTGCGGTGAGGCCGACCGCGCCCGTCCACGGTGGTGTGCGGGCGTGCTGACGTCAGCAGGCGCCGCTGGCAGGGAGGACAGGCCCGGACGGCGTCACGATCGGGGCTGGCTGGCAGCGGCCGACCCAGATTCGTGGGCGAGCCGGGCGGCTGTCGTGAAAGCCACCGTCCAGGGGAAGGCTCTCTGTCGCTCGTTGCCGCTGCCGGGCGGGTGCGGTTCCCATTGGTCGTCGGCGCCGAGCAGGACGCGTACCCCTTCGTCGCGGAGGCTGGCCACGGCGTGCCGGAACGGTGCCCGCGCGGCGAGGGCGGCGTTGACGAACGGGACGATGACGGTTGGCACCTGCCTGCCGATCAGCTCGGCGACCGAGGTCATGGCGTAGTTGTCGGCCAGACCGCGGGCGACCTTGTTGATCGAGTTGTAGGTCGCGGGGGCGATGATCAGGGCGTCGCTCGCGGGAAGTGACCGTCCGGTGTTGGGTGACGACTGGTAGGTCGATCGGACCGGATGCCCGGTGAGGTTCTCGAGCGGCTGCGGTTCGATGAAGTCCATCGCGCTCGGCGTGGCGGTGACCGTCGCTGTCCAGGATCGTTCCTGGGCTGCCTTGACGAGCTGGGCCACGTCGGTGGCCGGACCGGCGCCGCAGACGACGATCTGGAGGTGACCGCCGGTCACAACCGGATCCCGACGCTATGGGCGAAGCCGACCGCGGCGGCGCGGGCAGACCCGTTGCTGAGCATGGCGAGGTCTCTGGCGACGCGCTGGACCGTCGGTCGGCACCGGATCTCCTCGGGTGCCACCTCGTACGCGGTGCGCAGCGCGCCGAGGCCGTGCTCATAGCGGCCCCACTGGGTGTAGGCGCGTGCCACGTCGACGAACAGCGACGCCTTGCGCTCGGCCAGCGACACCTTCTCCAGCGGCACCGTGCGGGCGATCGCGATGGCTGTCCCGGCGTCGCCGAGGGCCAGCGCGATGGTGACCCGGTGCAGCAGGACGTTGGTGACGCCGAAACCGGTCCACCGGTCGTTGCCGTCGTAGCCGAGGCGGGTTGCCGCGCAGGTCGCCTCATCGAGCATCGCGTGTGCCGTGTCCCGGTCATCCCGACGGGCGGCGGCGATCGCCCCTCGCAGCACGAGAGCGCCGTAGACGGCCACCGCATCGGTTGACGCGAGGCGGGTGTCCCGGTCGAGCGAGCCGGCGGCGTTACCGGCGAGTGCCACCGCCTGGGCGTCGTGGCCGTTGCCCATCAGCGCATGGGTCATGATCCGGGCGCTCGCGGCGATCGCCACCGGGTCCTGGCTCAGGGCAGCGGCCCGAGTGCTGCGTTCGGCTGCTATCAGGGCCATCCCCCGATCGCCCAGCTTCAGCAGGACGCTGCCGGCGACGTGATAGAGGTCGGCTGCCAGGGCCTCGATCCGTTGCCGTCGCTCGCCATCCGCGCTGGACTTCACCGATTCGAGGGACGGCAGCAGCGTCACGAGCCGGTCGAGTACGCGCTCGTACCGGCAGGCCTGGTAGTCGGCCTTGGCGGCGCCGACGGCCCGGGTGAAGTGCGAGAAGGACAGCGCCGCACCGTCCGGGGGCGCGGGCGAGCAGAGCGCGTCGAGCAGCGGTGCGACGTCGGGGGTGGCGGCGACGCCGATCGCCGCCCCGCGCAGGAGGTCTCTGCGTCGCACGTCACCATCCGAACCCGAGCCATCAACTCCGTCATCGCCAGTATCCGCGTCCGTGCCGGCGGCCGGCCGCGAGGCACCCGCAGTTGCCTCGCCGGTGCCGCCCGTCCGCAGCGCCTCGAAGCGTTCCCGCACCTCAGGCGCGGCTCGGGACAGCACCGTGTCCAGCGCGGCCTGCATGTCGGCGCGGGGGAGCACCTTGTCGCCCTGGCTGCTCCACTTGGCCACGGTCCGCCGTGCCACGCCGAGGTGCTCGGCGAAGGCGGTCACGCTCATCCGCAACGCATTCCGGAGCGCGTTCGCGTCCTGGCCGGTCCAGGTCGTCACCGTCGCCATCGCACGTCCCTCCGGCACGGACAGTCATCGGTGGAGGTGATCGTAGCCGTACCCGGGGTGACGGCAGGTGCACCGCGAGTGCACCGGCGAGACATTCCGCCCGTGCGTCGCCCAGGCCAGCCTGGACGTGCCGACGCGCCGATCCCCAGCGGTGCCCGGTGGTCAGCGGCAACCTCACGGCAGGAGATCCAGATGGACGTGCCGATCGGCGACAGGTCGGAACGCGCGGGTGGTCGGCGGTGACCGGGCAGCGACGCCGTCTCGCGGCGAACCGGCTCGCACCGGCCCAGGTGGAGCATCTGCCGATGCGCCCGCTGTGGCTGTGCCGCCGGTGCGGGCAGCCGTGGCCCTGCGGCGCGGCGAAGCTCGCGCTCACCGCCGAGTACCGGGACGCACAGGTGAGCCTGTTCCTCTATCTGGCCGGCTGCTTGCACGACGCGATCGACGACCTGCACCGGCTCAACCCGAGCGTGACGGGCAGCGCGGCAGACATGTTCGACCGGTTCCTCGGCTGGCCCGCCCGCCACACCCACGCCTACCGCGTCAGCACCACCACGGCCGTCCGCATCGAGGAGCCCTCCTCGTGAACGGCACCCGCCCCGTCGACGCCAGCGGTGAGCCGCCGACGTCCATACCCTGATGCCGGCTCGCCGGTAATCGTTGGCCCCGTCACGACACAAATCTGGGTGAGAGTCGTCGAGGCAATGGGGGTTCGGGTGGGTCCACCGAGGAACCGGGACGAGGGCTGGTTCACCAGCCTCTACGTCGCGGAGTACGCGAATGTCGTGCGGTACGGCCTGCGCCGGCTCGCGGACGCCGACGCGTCGGCGGAGTTGGCCCAGGAGGTCTTCGTCGTCGCCTGGCGCCGTCGCCAGGAGGTGCCGGACCGCGGCCTGCCCTGGCTGTACGGGGTGGCCCGCCGGCTCCTCGCGAACCACTGGCGGTCGCGACGTGGCGCCCCCGACGTCCTGCCCATCACCGGTGCCGACCTGGCCGGGGCGGCCGGCTCGTCGGGTGCCGACGCCACCGTGGGGGTCGCCGACGTCCTGGCCGCGTTGACCGGCCTCAGCGAACTGGATCAGGAAATCCTCCGGCTGGTCGGCTGGGAGGAGTTGACGGTGTCCGAGGCGGCCCAGGTTCTCGGCTGCACCCGGGCGACCGCGGCGGTGCGCCTGCATCGCGCCCGCCGCCGCCTCGCCGAGGCGATGTCGGACCGGCCCGCCCAGCCGCGGCGCCACCCCGCGCTGGCCACCACGCGAGAGGAACTGTGATGTTCGGAGCAGAGCGCACCCGTACCCTCCTCGGCCCGGCCGACCCGGCCCGGACCGCCGCCGTCGCACCGCCGCGCGTCTCGGCACACGACCTGATCAACCAGGCCGGCGGCACCGCGATGGCCGCCCGGCGCCGCCCGGTACGCCCGACCCGCCGGCTGGTCCTGGCGGCGGGGACGCTGGCGGTCGCGGCCGGTGCCGTGGCCGTTCTCCAGCCGTTCGACAGGCCCGCACCGGACGGTCCGCGCGGGTCGGGGAGCGCGGCGGGACCGGTGCTCGTGCCGGTCGCGTACCAGTTCGCCGCCGACCCGCCGGCGGCCGGCCCGCACCTGCGTGCGCTGGCCGGCAGGATCAAGGACGCGGAGTACGACCACCAGGGCGGGCGGTACACGTACCACCACACGAAGGTGTGGGGCGATCCGGTGATGAGTTCCGCCGACGGCCGTCACCACGTCGCCTTCGCCAGCGAGACGAAGGTCTGGCAGGCCGCGGACGGGACCGGCGGCCAGGTGAACAAGCAGTTGGAGCCGGAGTACCCCGATCAGGAGTCCCGCGACTACTGGCGACGCGAACTGGATCGTCGTCCGGCGGCCGGTCTCCATGCGAATCCGACCATGATCCCGCTGCCGCCCATGGAGCTCACGCCACCGCCGGCCGACCCGTCGCGGCTGCGCGAACTGCTCAAGGTCAAGTACGGGCCGGGGGCGGCCAGCAAGGAGGTCAGCACGCTCTACGGGCAGTACGTCGTCCCGCGTGCGATCCGGGCGGAGGTCCTGCGGGTCCTCGCCGACCTGCCCGGCTTCCGCTGGCGGGGGCAGGTGACGGACCGGGCCGGTCGGGCCGGGGTCGCCGTCACCTTTGACGACCGCGAACACGATGCGCAGTCTCTGCTGATCTTCGACCCGGAGACGGGTGAGCTGCTCGCCCACGAGCGACTGACGCTGTCGCCCGTGCGGATCAGCTCGTACCAGGTGATCCTGGACGCCGGCCGGACCGATCGAATGGGCTGAACGGCGAACCGCGGGGCCGCTCCTTTCCCGGAGCGGCCCCGCCGCGACCAGGCTGACCATCGCCGCGCTCGACCTCACCGGGGTGAGGCTGAGGAGGCGAACCACCTGGCAGGCCATATCGGCCCGTCCCGTTCATCGGTACCGTGCTCCTCGACCGGCTGGTACGACGCTGTGGACGGACGCGGAGGGGTGCTGTGGCGCGGAGACAACGAGGCTCGTCAGCCGCGGGCGGCGGACGTCAGCGGCGCAGGTGGCTGGCCGGGCTGACCGGCGTGGCGGTCGCCTGCGCCGGGCTCGTCGGCTGCTCCGGCGACCGGAGCACCGAGCCCGTGGCGCTCGCCTCCGGCGTGGTGGACGGTGGCGGCTGGACTCTGGTCGCCTTCCGAAACGAGGCCGGTGAGCTCTGCCTCGACCTGCGGGACGCGGCGATGAAGCGCAGCTACAGCGGTGGGTGCGGTGGCTGGGCGGCGGAGCCGGGCAGTGGCGCCTACGTGGACGGCACCGGCCCCGGCGTCACGGAGTTCGCCTACGGGCCGCTGCGGGAGACGGTCGGCTCGGTGGAGGCCTCGGCAGCCGGTCGGGATCCCGTCGTGGTGCCGGCGCGCGCCATGCCGGGCGGAAGCGGGGCGGCCAAGTTCTTCGTCATGGCGTTCCCCGACGCGGCGACGGACTGGACGTACACGGCGCGAAACGCGGCCGGGGGAGTGGACCGGCTCGGCACCCGATGAGCGTCAACCAAGGGTTGACGATCTGACGTCGTCAACCTATGGTTGACGCATGAGTGAACCGTTCAAGATGACCCACCCGGTACGCCTCGACGACCTGATCGAGGGCATCAAGAAGGCGCGCACCGACGCGCTGGACCAGCTCGCCGACGCCGTGGTGATCGCCGACCACCTCGACGACGTCGCCGACCATCTGATCGGTCACTTCGTCGACCAGGCCCGCCGCTCCGGCGCCTCGTGGACGGAGATCGGCCGCAGCATGGGTGTCAGCAAGCAGGCCGCGCAGAAGCGTTCGGCCGCCAAGGCCGAGACGGCCGCGGCGCTTGATCCGAACGCCGGCTTCGGGCGGTTCACCCACCGGGCGCGCCAGGTGGTGGTGGCCTCGCAGGAGGAGGCGCGGGCGGCCGGGAACGCCGAGATCGGCCCGGGGCACCTGACGCTCGGCCTGCTCGCGGATCCGGACGCCCTCGCAGCCAAGCTGATCGAGGCCCGCGGGGTGTCGCTGGAGCAGCTCCGCGAGGCGGTCACCGCGACCCTGCCGGAACGGGTCGAGCAGGTGCCGGACCTGATCCCCTACGACGCGCGGGGCAAGAAGGTCCTGGAGCTGACCTTCCGCGAGGCGCTGCGGCTCGGCCACAACTACATCGGCACGGAGCACATCCTGCTCGCCCTGCTCGAGGAGGAGGGCGGCGACGGGGCGCTCGCCGGGCTCGGGCTGGAGAAGGACGCCATGGAGGCCGCGGTCGGCAGTGCGCTCGCCGAGATCGCCCGCAAGACGGCCTGACGGGCCTCCGGCCCGCCCTGCCCTGCCGTCCGGCCCGCCGCCTGCCCTGCCGCCCGGCCCGCCGCGCTGGCCCGCCGTCCGGGCATGAGTCGGCGGCGGGCCCGCGGCACGGGGGCGCGGGTCCGCCGGTGGATCAGTCGGCGGTCGGGAAGCCGTACCGGGCGGCGTGCTCGGGATCGGTCGGGTCGACCTGGCGGATGCCGGCGTCGGCGAGCCGCTTGTTGACCTCGTCGAGCCGTTCCCGGACCAGTCGGGCCTCCTCCTCGGTGACCCGGCCCCGGTGCGGCTTGCCGGCGTGCTCGATGGTGCCGTAGTCGACCTTCTCCGCGCCCCGGCGGGCCTTGGGCGGCTTGACCCGCTCGGCGGTCCGCAGCAGCTGCGCCATCGGCGCATCGGTGGCCATGGCGTCGAACTCGCTGGCGGTCAGCACCACCCGGCGCGGCTCGCCGTTGCCGTGCCGGTCATGGATCTCCACCACCGCCACGTCCAGCGCCGCGTCGTCGATGCTCTCCACCTCCAGCGGGGTGGCGTCCAGCTGCACGGGCCCGGCGACCAGGTCGGGGTGCTCGAGCACGACGACCTTGGCCACCTCGTCGTCGGGGCTCAGCAGCTGACCACTGAAGTCGGAGACGTGGATCGTCTTCTTGCCCATGCGCGGAGCATCTCCTGTCGTTGGCCGGGATTCGGACCAGGAGACGCTACCCGACAGGTGTTCCAACGCCGGCTCGGAGCGCCGGGGGTGTGTCGTCGCTTTCCTCCGCCGGCGGGTCGCCCCGGCGTGGGCGGCCAGCCACCGGCGCCTCAGCGGGTGTTCAGGCCGCTCCGGGTGGAGACCCGGGCCGGCAGCGCGTTCAGTTCGGCCCAGGAGAGTGGGCTCCCGGCCCGGGCCTCCCGGTAGCGGGGCTGCGCCGGGAACCGCCCGGGGTCATCGACGGCCCCCCAGCTGCGTTCGGTGTCCTGCTGGTACCGGTCATTCGGCTGAATCGGCATGACCATTACCGTCCCAGAGAAAGGTGTCCATGTATGGAAATGAATATGACGCATGATCGATGCGTCAGGTTCCCGTTGCCGGCAGCCGGAGCACGAACCGGCAGCCATCGGTGATGTTCTGCACGTCTACCCGTCCGCCGTGCGCCTCAACCAGCCCGCGCACGATTGCCAGGCCCAATCCGCCCGATCCCTCCGGCCCGCCGTCGCCCGGGCGCGGGGTGCGCGCCGGCTCACCACGGAACGCCACGTCGAACAGCCGGGGCAGGTCGTCCTCCGGAATGCCGCCGCAGGTGTCCGCCACGGCCAGCCACGCGGTGTCCGCGTCGCGGCCGGCGTCAACGCGTACCGTGCCGTCGTCCGGGGTGTAGCGGATCGCGTTGAGCAGCAGGTTGCCCACCGCGCGGGCCAGTTCCGGCTCGCTGGCGACCACCGTCGGCCAGCCCGACTCGGCGGCGACCAGCCGGATCCGGCGGGCGGCGGCCAGCGGCGCCGTGCTGGCCAGGGCGTCGGACACCACGTCGCCCAGCGGCACCGCCGACAGCGACAGCCGCAGCGCGCCCGCGTTGATCCGGGACAGTTCGAACAGGTCGTCGACCAGCCGGGTCATCCGGTCGGTCTCCACCCGGATCCGCCGGTGGTACTCGGCCACCGTCACCGGGTCGCCGACCACGCCGTCCTCCAGCGCCTCGGCCATCGCCCGCAGCCCGGCGAGCGGGGTGCGCAGGTCGTGCGACACCCAGGCGACCAGGTCCCGGCGGCCCTTCTCGACCCGGCGTTCCCGCTCCCGCGCCTGGTCGGCCCAGACCGCCGCGGCGGCGAGCCGGCGGCCGAAGAGCAGCCCGACCGCGAGGCTCACCACGGCGGCGGCGGAGACCGTGATCAGCACGACCTCCAGGTCGTGCCGGGAGAGGAACATCGCCTCGGCGACCACCGCCACTCCGGCGGCCACCGCGGCCACCGTCATGGTCAGCAGCACGAAGATGTGCCCGGTGATCGACCGGACGCGCAGCAGCCGCAGGGCGACCGCGCCGGCCAGCCCGACCGCGAGCGCGGCGAGCAGCGCGGCCCCGAAGATCAGCGCCAGGTCACCCATCGGCCCGCTGGTACCGGTAGCCGACGCCCCACACGGTGAGGATGCGTCGGGGGTTCGCCGGGTCGACCTCGATCTTCTCCCGCAACCGCCGGACGTGGACGGTCACCGTGGACTGGTCGCCGAAGTTCCACCCCCACACCCGGTCCAGCAACTCGGCCCGGCGGAACGCCCGCGCCGGGTGGCGCATCAGGTGGGCGAGCAGGTCGAACTCGCGCACGGTGAGGGCCAGCTCCCGGCCGTGCAGGCGGGCCACCCGGGGCCCGGTCGCCACCTCCAGGCCGTCGTCGCGCAGCACCGCCGGGGCGACGGCGGCCGGCTCGCCGCCGGCGCGGCGCAGCACCGACTGGACCCGCAGCACCAGCTCGCGGGGGGAGAACGGCTTGCTCAGGTAGTCGTCGGCGCCGAGTTGCAGGCCGAGCACCCGGTCCGCCTCGTCGCCGCGCGCGGTGAGCATCACGATGGGTACGCCGTCCGGGCGCTCCCGCAGCCGGCGGCAGACCGCCAACCCGTCCAGCCCGGGCAGCATCAGGTCCAGCACCACCAGGTGCGGCGGTTGGCGGGCCACGGCGGCCAGCGCGCCCAGCCCGTCGCCGACGTGGTCGACCTCGTAACCGGCGTGCGTCAGGTAGCGGCAGACCACGTCGGCGACCGTCCGGTCGTCGTCGACCACCAGCACCCGCTGCGTCACCGCGTACCTCCCGTCGCGCGGCCAGCCTAGCCAGGTCAGGCCGGGTCGAACCATTGCCAGGTTCTTACGTCGGCCGTCGCGGATCCGCCGCGCCGGGCCGCGCGGCCCGGCGTACCGTGATCACGAACGCGACGGCGGGCGGGGGAGGAGGTGGGCCGCGGTGCTCGACCGGCGGTTGTTCCTGCACCTGGCGACCTGGCTCGGGCAGTGGCCGGCCGGCCCGGGGCTGCACGTGGTCCGCTCGCACCGCCGCGCCCGGCCGGCGTGGGACGGCCGGCTGCGCCCCGCGATCGCCGTGGCCGCACCCGACTGCGCCGTCCTGTCGGTGCCGCCCGACCGGGTCGGCGCCGTCCGGGCTCTGGTCCGCGAGCGGGCGCGGGCGGAGCTGCTGCCCGTGCTGCCGGCGGTGGTCGGCGCTCCCGAGTTCGCCGCGCACACCGGTTCGTTCCGCTGGTGCACCGCCCCGGCGCGGCTGCCGGACGCCGGCGAGTGGGAGCCGCCGACCGGGCCCTGGCTGCCGCCCTGGCTGCGCCTGTTCGACCGGGAGGTGCTGGTGGTCCGGGACGACGACGGGCGCTACCTGGCGGGCGTCGGCATCAAGCGGCACGACGCGTACGGGCACGAACTGGCCGTCGGCACGGTGCCGGCGGCCCGGGGGCGGGGGCTGGCCCGGCGGCTGGTGGCCCGGGCGGCCCGCCGGGTGCTCGACGAGGGGGCGGTCCCGACCTACCTGCACGACGCCGGCAACCACGCCTCGGCCCGGGTGGCCGAGGCCGCCGGCTTCCCGGACCGGGGCTGGACGTCGTTCGGGGTCTTCCCGCGCTGACCGGACGCGGGGCGGCGGTCCCGCCCGGGCCGGCGGTGCCGCGGGCCGGGCAACGGGCGCGGACCGTGGATCCCGGGCCGGATCCACGGTCCGCAGCCTTCTCCTCCCAGGTCCCGTTGTTTGGTAACGCTAGGTGTCGAAAAAGGTGCGAGCAAGGGGTGTTGAGCGGATTTCCGCTGTCCGGTAGTGGACTTGACCTGCGATAAGGCCAGATTCAGGTCCGGAGCGGTCGGTGACGGAGCGTATGGATGAGGCCGGGCGCCCGGCGGGTCACCGGCCGCCGCAACACCGGTCCCGTGCGCGCGACAAGACCTGAACACGGTCAACAAGCGTGAGTGACGTACCCGCCGGGTAGGGTGCCGGGCGGCGGCATCGGCGCGGGACACGGGCGGGTCATGGAAATCGGTACGCGGGACGCGGGGCCCGGACGGGTGGTCGTCACCCCCGCCGGCGACCTCGACCTGGCCGGCGTGCCGGCGTTCGACCGCGCGTTCGCGGCCGTCCTGGACCGGCCCGGCCTGGCGGCGGTCGAGGTCGACCTCGGCGCCGTCGGGTTCGTCGACTCGACCGGGGTGGCCGCCCTGTTGCGCGCCGCGGCGGAGGCCGTCGGTCGCGGCGCCACCCTGCGGGCGACCCGTCCCCGGCCGGTGGTGGCCCGGGTGCTCCGGATCACCGCGGTCGACGTCCTGCTCGGCCTTCCCGGCGGCGCGGGCGACGACAGCCCGAGCGCCGGCCGCGGCTGGCGCAAGCTGCGCTGAGCCGCCTCAGGGCTCCGTCCGCTCAGCCGCCTCGCCGGACCACTCCAGCAGCACCAGGCTGGCGTCGTCGCGGGGCGGGCCGTCGGCGTGCGCGGTCACGGCGCGGATCAACCGGCGCAGCGTCTCGGGCGCGGGCAGGCCCGACCCGGTGTGCCGTTCGGCGAGGTCCGCCAACCGGGGCAGCCCGAACATCTCCCCGGCCCGGCTCCGCGCCTCGGTGACCCCGTCGGTGTAGAGCAGCAACCGGTCGCCCGGCTCCAACCGCACCTCGTCCGGGGTGGTGGTGGCCGGCGCCAGGCCGAGCGGCAGCCGCCGCCCGCCGGTCAGCGCGCGCACGGCCCGGCCGTGGCGCAGCAGCACCGGGGCGGGATGGCCGGCGTTGACGTAGCGCAGCCGCCCGCTGTCCAGGTCGACCTGGGCCAGCACGGCCGTCACGAACCGCCCGTCCGCCCACTGGCTGCGCAGCGCCGCGTCCATGGCCGCCGCCAGCTCCGGCAGCCCGGGCTGGACCCGCCGGGCGGCCCGCAGCGCGGCGAGCGCCACCGAGGTGGTCAGCGTCGCCGGGAGGCCGTGCCCGACCCCGTCCAGGACGGCGAGGGTGAGCCGGCCCCCGTCCAGGGCGTAGTCGAAGGCGTCGCCGCCCACCTCGTAGCAGGGCTCGAGGACCGCGCTGACCACGAACGTGTCGGTGGCGAAGGTCAGCGGCGGCAGCAGTTGCCAGAGCAGCTCGGCGGAGACCGCCATCGGCCTGCTGCGCCGCACCCGGTGCAGCGCGTCGGCGTAGCGCAGCTTGCCGGCCAGCAGGTGCCCGACCAGCCCGGCAATGGCCCGCGCGCCGTCCCACACGCTGCCGTCGCCCGGGTCCGACCCGGCCGGCAGGACGAACTCCAGCAGGCCCAGCCGCTCGGTCCCGTCCACCACCGGCACCCAGAGCCGGCCGTCCTGCCCGGCCCGGATCCGCACCTCCGTGTACGCCCGGCCGGGCAGGCTGGCGTCCACCGGCAGGGGTTCGGGCCGGGGGCGGCCCGGGGCGGTCACCGGGCGCAGCAGGTCCTGCTCCACGTCGATCAGGTAGGCCGTGGCGGTGACGCCGAGCGGGCGCAGCGCCTCGTCGATCGCCGCCGGCAGCCGGTCCGGTGGGACGCGGTGCGACCGGGACAGCAGGTCGGCGAGGGCGCGGAGCCAGGCGTCGGTGGTGGCCACCCGGAACAAGTACCCACCGCGGCCCGGTTCACCCGGTCAGACCGAGCACCTCCGCCGCGGCGTGCCCGTTGGCGTGGCTGGCGCCGTACGTGCTGACGAAGGCGCGGGCGCCGGCCGGCCGCCAGTCACCCGGCCAGCCCATCTCGACCACGATCACCGGGTGCGCGGCGGCCAGCGCCGTGACCAGCTCGCGCGCCCCCGGCAGCCGGTGCAGGTGGCGGCCGACCAGCACGATCGGCCGGTCCCCGGCGCGCCGGCGCAGCTCGTCCGGCGCGGTCTCGCCGGCGACGGCGCGGACCTCCTCGACCCCGCGCAGGTGCGGACCCAGCCCCCACGGCACCCGCCCCTCGGCGATGGTGGAGGTGGCGTGCACCTGCACCACGAGCGGCCGAACCAGGCCGGTGAGGTCGCCCTCGACGCGGACCGCGCGCAGCGCGGCGGCGTACCCGAGGCCGTCCGCGGTGGCGGCCGGTACGCCGGGGCCGGGCCGGTGGCTCGCCAGCTCGGCGGCCCGGCCGGCGGCCTGCTCGACCCGGGCCCGGTCCAGCCGGCCGTCGCCGAGCGCGCCGACGATCTCGGTGACCACCAGCTCGACCAGCCCGGCGTCGACCTTGGCGCCGATGCAGAGCAGGTCCGCCCCGGCGGCCAGGGCGCGGACCGCCGCCGGCCCGGTCCCGCCGGCGGCCAGGGCGGCGCCCTTCATCTCCAGCGCGTCGGTGATCACGGCGCCGGTGAAGCCGTACTCGTGCCGCAGCAGGTCGACCAGGACCGCCCGGCTGAACGTCGCCGGCCCGTCGCCGGTCAACGCCGGCACCCGGATGTGCGCGGTCATGATCGCCCGGACCCCGGCGTCGATCACCGCCGCGAAGGGGGGCAGGTCCCGCTCGCGCAGCACCGCCGGCGGCACGTCCACGGTCGGCAGCTCGTAGTGGGAGTCGGCGACCGTCGCGCCGTGCCCCGGGAAGTGCTTGGCGCAGGCGGCCACCCCGGTCGACTGGAGGCCGGCGACCGCGGCGGCGGAGTGGCGGGCCACCCGGGCCGGGTCGGCACCGAACGAGCGGGTGCCGATCACCGGGTTCTCGTCGGCGCTGTTCACGTCGACCGTGGGGGCGAGGTCGAGGGTGAGGCCCAGGGCGGCCAGTTCGGCGCCGATCGCGGCGTACACCTGGCGGGTCAGGGCCGGGTCGTCGACCGCGCCGAGCGCGGCGTTGCCCGGGTACGGGCTGCCGGTGGCGTGGGCCAGCCGGGTGACGTCGCCGCCCTCCTCGTCGATCGCGAGGATCACGTCCGGGCGACCGGCGCGCAGCGCGGCGGTGCTGGCCGCCACCTGGGCCGGGTCGTGGATGTTGGTGCCGAACAGCGTGTGCCCGGCGAGCCCCTCGGCGAGCAGGTCGACCGCCCAGTCGGGCGGGACCGGTCCCGGGTACGCGGCCAGCAGGGTGCCCAGCGCGAGGCGGCGCAGTCCCGGATCGGATCCCACGAGTCTTCCCCTTTCCCTGCCGGGTCGTCCGACGACTCCGTACCGGGGCGGCCGATACGCTAGCGGGCGCCCCGCTGCAGGCGTTTGGTGGTTAGCAAACTTTACTGAAAATTGAGGACGTGGCATGAGTGCGACCCGGCTGCCCGGCACCCCCCGCCTGTTGCGGGCGCTGAACGACCGCGCGGCGCTGGAGCTGCTCCTCGAGCGCGGGCCGCTCACCCGGGCCCGGCTCGGCGAACTCACCGGGCTGTCCAAGGTCACCGCCTCCCAGCTGGTCGAACGGCTGGAGGAGCGCGGGCTGGTCGCCCGGGTGGGCGAGCAGGCCGGCGGGCGGGGCCCGAACGCCCAGCTCTACGCCGTCCGCCCGGGCAGCGCCTACGTGGTCGGCGTGGACGTCGGCGCCGAGCGGGTGGTGGCCGCCTGCGCGGACATCACCGGCACGGTCGCCGGCCGGGCCGAGCAGTCGACGAAGGACACCGACGACCCGGTCGGCGTGGTGCACAACGCCGTGATGCAGGCGGCCAGCAGCGCCGGCGCGGAGCTGTCCAGCGTGCGCCGGGTGGTGCTGGGCACCCCCGGCCTGGTGGACCCGGGCAGCGGCGACATCACCTTCGCCTTCAACCTGCCGCGCTGGCACAGCGGGCTGCTCGCCGCGCTCCGCGAGGACCTGCGCATCCCGGTGGTCTTCGAGAACGACGTCAACCTGGCCGCCGTCGCCGAGGCGCAGTCCGGCGCCGCCCAGGAAACCGGGGACTTCGTGCTGGTCTGGGTGGACGCGGGCGTCGGCCTGGCGATCATGTTGGGCGGGCGGCTGCACCACGGCAGCAGCGGTGCGGCCGGCGAGATCGGTTACCTCCCGGTGCCCGGCGCACCCATCCCGCGCGACGTGTCGAAGCGGGCCAAGCCGGCGTTCCAGCAGCTCGCCGGGGCCGACGCGGTCCGGGCGGTGGCCAGCGAGCACGGCTTCCCGGCCGAGCACGCCGCCGACGCGGTCCGCGCGGCGGTCGCCGCCGGTACGGCCGGTGGCCCGATGCTGGACGAACTGGCCCGCCGGCTGGCCCTCGGCGTGGCCAGCACCTGCGTGGTGCTGGACCCGCCGCTGGTGGTGCTCGCCGGCGAGGTGGGCCGGGCCGGCGGGGCGGCGCTGGCCGAGCGGGTGCAGCACGAGGTGGCGGCGATCACGCTGGTCCGGCCGCGGGTGGTCAGCACCGGCCTCACCGAGGAGCCGATCCTGCGGGGCGCGCTGCGGACCGCGCTGGACGCGGTGCGCGACGAGGTGTTCGGCTCGACGGTCGGCTGACCGCCCGTCGCCCGCCACCCCTGCCGCCATGTGAAGGAATTCTTCACGACGCGGCATTGGTCTGCAAGGAGTTGCCGGTGCGGCCCCCGGGGGCCGCACCGGCGGCTCAGATCAGGTCCCGCCGGCGGAACGCGGCGAACGCGGCCACCACCAGTGCCACGGTCAGCCCGACCAGCACCACCATCCCGGGGGCCCAGCCGACCGTGTAGGAGGCGTCGCAGAACGTCTCGGTCACCCGCGCGCAGGACGCGCTGTCGAAGAACCGGACCTCCCCGGCCAACCAGGCGCCCAGGTAGGTGGAGAGCATCAGCCGCTCCGGGCGACTCACCGAGAGGATGTCGAACACCAGCCGGGCGCCCAGCTCCCACACCACCAGGTACGCCGCGACGGTGCCGAGCGCCGCCGAGGTGTGCCGGCCCAGGGTGGCGATGGCGAACCCGAGCGCCGCGGCGAGCAGCACCAGCACCATGCCCCGCCCGTGGGTGACCCCGAGCGCGGCCCAGTCCGGCCGCCCGGGCCGCCCGGCGAGCTGGCCGATCAGCCAGAACACCGCGAGGTACGCCGCCGACGCCACGACGGCCAGCACCAGCACCGCGCCGAGCAGGGTGCCGAGCTTGGCGCCGAGCACGGCCCGCCGCTGCGGCCGCCACAACAGCAGGTTGACCACCCCGCCGGAGTTCAGGTCCGCACCGATGTACGAGGCGCCGACCAGGAACCCGAAGAGCGCCAGGAACGCGATGAGGAAGTAGAGCAGCCCTTCCGCCTCCTGGCCGAAGACGAACACCCCGCTCAGGTAGTCCGCCGTCATGGGCAGCCGCTCCATGAGGGCCGGGTCCACCTCGGAGCAGTTCCGGGGGATGTAGTCGGTCTCCACCGGGGTGACCGTGCCCGCCTTGATCGCCAGGCAGCGGTCGTGCTGCAGCTCCAGCTCGCGTACCGCCTCGGCCGCCTGCGCCTGGGCCTGGCTCAACTCGGCCACGCTGGGCCGGTGCGACCCGCCCAGGGTGGTCACCACGGTCACCGCGAAGGCGCCGAGCAGCAGCACCACCATCAACTGCACGAAGCGGCGGGCGGCCAGCCGCTCCAACTCGGCACGGACCAGCCTCACGCGCCCACCTCCCGGGTCTCGCGTACGTCGAGGTCGATGAGCGGGCCGTCCGGCCCCTCGGGCGGGACCCCACCGTCCACCTGGCGGGGCACCGCCGGCTGCGGGTGGGCGCCGGTCAGTTCCAGGAAGACGCTCTCCAGGTCCGGCCGGAGCGGGACCAGCTCGCGTACCCACAAGCCCTGCTCGCCCAGGGTGCGGCTGATCAGCTCGGGGTCGTCCACACCGGTGACCACCAGGTGGTCGGCGAGGGTGGTGACCGACACCCCGGCCATGCCGAGCAGTTCGGCGGCCTGCTCGGGCGCCGCCACCCCGACCCGCCACTGGTGCTGGTCGAAGCCGGCCAGCACCTCGTCGACCCGGCCGTGGGCCACCCGGCGGCCGCGGCTGATGATCGTCACGTGGTCGCAGATCAGCTGGATCTCGGCCAGGATGTGGCTGGAGAGCAGCACGGTGACCCCGGCCGCGGCCAGCGACCGCATCAGGTCCCGCATCTCCCGGATCCCGGCCGGGTCCAGGCCGTTCGCCGGCTCGTCGAGGATGAGCAGCTCGGGGTTCTTCAGCAGGGCCGAGGCGACCGCCAGCCGCTGCCGCATGCCCAGCGAGTAGCCCTTGACCCGCTCGCCACCCCGGTCGCGCAGCCCCACCTGCTCCAGCACCTCGTCCACCCGGCTGGTGGGCACCCCGCCGGCGACGGCCAGCAGCCGCAGCGTCTTACGGGCGGTGAAGTTGCCGAAGAACTGGGGGCTCTCCACGATCGCGCCGACCCGGCCGGCCACCTCCGGCAACCGCTCGGGCGAGCTGGCCCCGAGCACGCTCATCCGCCCCTCGTCGGCCCTGACCAGCCCGAGCAGGGCGCGCAGCGTGGTGGTCTTGCCGGAGCCGTTGGGCCCGAGGAAGCCGTGGATCTGCCCGGCCTCGACCAGCAGGTCGAAGCCGTCGACGGCGACCCGCCGCCCCTGACGTGCGGTGTGGAACGACTTGCGCAGCCCGGCGATCTCGATGACCGCGTTCATCGGCGCCGCTCCTGGCAGCGGTCGGGCATCAACGACCTCCCGGGCGAGGTGAGCAAGGGCATGGCGACCCACCATATGGCGGTGACGCCGCCCGTGGGGGGCACCTCGCGGGCTGCGTGGTTGGATGGACCGGTGACTCGTGACCTGATCCCCGGCGCCGCCGGCGCCCCCGCCGCCCCCTCGCACGTGGACGCGGATCTGGTGGTCAGCCTCGACGGGGTCGGCGTCAAGCGCTCCGGCACCGCGCTGGTGCGCGACGTCGACTGGCGGGTCGAGCTGGACGAGCGCTGGGTGGTGCTGGGCCCGAACGGGGCCGGCAAGACCACCCTGCTCAACCTCGCGGCTGGTCGGCTGCACCCGACCACCGGGACCGCGTACGTGCTCGGCGAGCGGATCGGCCGCACGGACGTCAACGAGCTGCGGACCCGGATCGGGCTCTCCACCGCCACCCTGGCCGAGCGGATCCCCGCCGACGAGCGGGTCGCCGACGTGGTGGTCACCGCCGCGTGGGCCGTCGTGGGCCGCTGGCGGGAGAACTACGACCGCGCCGACGAGGCCCGCGCGCACGCGCTGCTGAGCCAGCTCGGCATCGGCCACCTCGCCGACCGGGCCTACGGCACCCTGTCCGAGGGGGAGCGCAAGCGGGTGCAGATCTCCCGGGCCCTGATGACCGACCCCGAGCTGCTGCTCCTCGACGAGCCGGCCGCCGGGCTCGACCTGGGCGGGCGCGAGGACCTGGTCGCCCGGCTCGCCGAGCTGGCGTACGACCCGGACGCCCCGGCCCTGGTGCTGGTCACCCACCACGTCGAGGAGATCCCGCCCGGCTTCACCCACGCGCTGCTGCTGCGCGAGGGTGGGGTGGTGGCCCAGGGCCTGCTCTCCGAGACCCTCACCGCCGACAACCTGTCGAAGACCTTCGGCCTGCCCCTGGTCGTCGAGCGGGCCGGCGAACGCTGGACCGCCCGGGCCGCCTGAGCCGACGGAGGAACACGTGCGGCAGACCCGGGTGGCCGTGGTGGGCAGCGCCAACATGGACCTGGTCGGCACCGCCCCCGCGCTGCCCCGGCCGGGCGAGGCGGTGCTGGGCAGCGAGTTCGTGATGCTCCCCGGCGGCAAGGGCGCCAACCAGGCCGTCGCCGCGGTCCGGGCCGGCGCGTCCTGCGTCTTCCTCGGCGCCATCGGGTCGGACGCCTTCGGGGTGACCCTCAAGGCGCGGATCACCGCCGCCGGCGTGGACACCAGCCAGCTCCGGGTGGTCTACGGCGCCTCCGGGGTCGCCCTGGTCCTGGTCGGCGCCGCCGGCGAGAACGCGATCCTGGTCACCCCCGGCGCGAACGGCGCGTTCACCGGCCTCACCGCGGCCGAGCTGGCCGCCGTACGCGAGGCGGACGTGCTGGTCGCGCAGCTGGAGGTGCCGGTCGAGACGGTGACGGAGGCGGCCGTCGCGGCCCGCGCGGCCGGCACCCGCGTGGTGCTCAACGCGGCGCCCGCCCGGCCGGTGCCGGCGGAGCTGCTGGCCGCCGTGGACCTGCTGGTGGTCAACGAGAGCGAGGCGCACACGCTGACCGGCCGCGGCCTGGACGAGCCGACGGCGCTGCTGGAGCTGGTGCCCCGGGCGGTGGTCACGCTCGGCGGCAACGGCGCCTGGTACGTCGACCGGGCGGGGCACGCGACGCACGTGCCGGCGGTCCGGGTCGACGTGGTCGACTCCACCGCGGCCGGCGACGCCTTCACCGCCGCCCTCGCGGTGGCCTGGGGCGAAGGGCGCGAACTGCTCGACGCGGTGCGCTGGGCGGCGGCCGCCGGCGCGGCCTGCGTACGCCGGCTCGGCGCCTCGGTGGCGCTGCCTTACCGGGCCGAGATCGACGAGCTCTACGCCCGGCCGGCCTGACCCGCGGGCCGCTTCCCGCAGGCCGCGCCGGCCCGGAACGCCCGCCGGTACGCCGACGGTGCGGTCCGCATCGCCCGGCCGAAGTGGTGCCGGTAGGTGACCGGGCTGTCGAACCCGACGGCGGTTGCGATCTCCGCCACCGGCGCGTCGGTCGTCTCCAGCAGGGCCAGGCTGGCCCGGACCCGCTGGTCGAGCAGCCAGCGGATCGGGCTGGTCCCGGTGGCCCGGGCGAAGTGGCGCAGGTAGCTGCGGGTCGACATGTGCGCGTGCCGGGCCAGCGCCGCCACGGTCAGCGGCTCGGCCAGGTGCCGGACCGCCCAGGCCATGCTGGCCGAGATCCGGTCGTCGTCCGGGTCCACGCTCACCGGCGCCTCGATGAACTGGGCCTGCCCGCCGTCCCGGTGCGGCGGGATGACCAGCCGGCGGGCCACCGCGTTGGCCACCGCCGCGCCGAGGTCGCGGCGGACCACGTGCACGCAGAGGTCCAGCCCGGCGGCGCTGCCGGCGCTGGTGAGGATGTCGCCGTCGTCGAGGTAGAGCACGTCCGGGTCGACGGTGACCGCCGGGTGGCGGCGGGCCAGCAGGTCCGCGTACCGCCAGTGGGTGGTGGCCCGCCGCCCGTCGAGCAGACCCGCCCCGGCCAGGGCGAACGCCCCGGAGCAGATCGACATCAGCCGGGCGCCCCGACGGTGCGCCCGGCGCAGCGCGGCCACCAGCTCCGGAGACGGGTCGGCGGTCACGTCGGGCACCCCGGGCAGGATCACCGTGCCGGCCGCCGCCAGCTCCGCCAGGCCGTACGGGGTGTGCAGGGCGGCGCCGCCGACCACCGGCACCGGCCCGGGGCGCTCCGCGCAGACGGTGAGCCGGTACCACTCGACGCCCAGCTCGGGCCGGGGCAGCCCGAAGACCTCGGTGACGATGCCGGTCTCGAAGACGGACATCCCCGGGTAGGCGAGCACCGCCACGCTCCGGTCCACGGCAGCCATGGCGGGATGTTAACGGTGGTCGGCGATCACGCCACTCCCAGGGCCGGCGGGACGAGCCGCAGGATCGAGGCATGACCTTCGACGTACCGCCGGCCGACCCGGCGACCGCCGCCGCCCACTTCCTCGCCCGGCTCAGCTTCGAGACCGACGTCAGCGACGTGCACGCCGCCCTGGAGGCCGGCCGGCCCGGCCTGGTGGTGGTCGACTCGCGGGGCGACGCGGCCTGGCGGCAGGGACACCTGCCGGGGGCCGTGCACCTGCCCACCGCGCAGATCGCCACCCGGGCCGCGGCGGTGGTGCCGCCCGGATCGACCGTGGTCACCTACTGCTGGGGGCCGGGCTGCAACGGCGCGACCCGGGCCGCGCTGGAGTTCGCCCGGCTCGGCTGGCCGGTGCGGGAGATGATCGGCGGCTTCGAGTACTGGGCCCGGGAAGGGCTGCCGGTGGTCACCCCGGAAGGGACCGTCCGCCGCCGGGTGGACGAGCTGACTGCGCCCCGCTCCGCCGTGGTCTGCGACTGCTGAGGCGCGGCTGCCGTTCAGTTGGCGGCGGCGTCGCGGTCCGGTTCGTCGGTGAGCCGCTCGCCCCGGCGGCGCAGCATGCCGAGGCCCGGGATGCCCGCCACGGCCAGCTTGAGGTCGCGGGTGACGGCGAGCAGGTCGTGCAGGTCCGGGCCGACCCGGTCCAGGGTGGCCAGGATCGGCAGCACGTCCGAGGTCAGGTGCTCCTTGAGCTTCGGCAGCTCGTCGACGAGCCGGATGGCGGCGGTCACCTCCTCCGGGCTGAGTTGCTCGACGAAGCGGGCCGCCATCGGCGCGGCCCGGCGCAGCGCGGGCTCGTACGCCGCCAGCAGTTCGGTGGCGGTGCCGGCCGCCTGCTCGGCGGCGGTCACCGTGCCGGCGGCCCGCCCGGCCACCGCCTCGACGTCGGCGACCACCACCCCGGCCGTACGCGCCACCCGCTCGGCCTCGCCGACCACCACGCCAGCGGCGGCGGAGACCTGCTCGGCCTCGCCGACCACCACGGCGGCGGCCGCGGCGACCTCGGTCGCCGTACCGATCGCCTCGGTCGCGGCGGCGCTGATCACGGCGACCTCCCGGACCGCCCCCTCCGCGTCGGTGAGTACCCGGTCGGTGCGGTCCAGGGTCTCCTCGATCCGGTCGACCACCCCGTTGATCCGGCGCAGCAGCGCCTCCACCTCGTCGAGCACGGCGAAGGCGCGGGCCGGTACGGCGGCGAACGCGGCGGCCGAGCCGAGCGCCTGGTCCAGGGCGGAGCGGGTGAGCCCGACGACGGCGCCGGGCCGGGGGAGCGGAATCGCCATGCCCACCAGTGTGCGTGGTCCCGGCCAGCGCCGCCGGGTGGCGGGGTGCGGCGGCGGCCACACCCGCGCCGGCTCGGAGGCGAGGTCAGGGCCGGAGTTCACCCTGCTGCTCGATCGCCCGCTGCACCGCCCGGTAGATCTGCCCGAACCGCAACGCGTCCGGCGTACGCAGCAGCAGCACCTCCTGCCCGTGGTGCTGCACCCACAGCTCGTGCACCCGACTGCCCCGCTCGTAGGAGCGGTCGAGCCAGCCGAGCGGCAGCTCCAGGAACGGGGCGAGCACCAGCCCGACCGCCACGAACGCGCCCAGGACGAGCAGGGCCAGCTTCCAGTTGCCCCGGTCCTGGGCGGCCCAGGCCAGCGAGAGCACGCAGACCAGGGCGACCAGCGGCGGCAGCGACAGGAGCAGGACCAGCACGCCCCGGCCGAGGACCCGTCCCCGCACCGCCAGGGTGGTCACGCCGCGCGCGTGCCAGACGTACCCGAGGTCGGCGAGCCGGACGACGTGGCCGCCGGCGTGGATGGCCTCGGAGGTGACCTGTACGGCGTCGTCCCGGTAATAGAGGACCATCACTAAGCCTAACCACCCGACTTCAAGCCCGGATCGTGCGGTTTCCGGCGGCTCCGACGGCGGATTGCCGGCGGCTTCCTACCGCGACTCCCCACGGCGGATGTTCGACGGCTTCCTACGGCGAATCCCCACGGCGGATCGCCCGCAGCTCTCGCCCGCAGCTCTCGCCGGCAGCTCTCGCCGGCAGCTCTCGCCCGCAGCTCCCGCCGGCGGGCCATCGGCCGGCGCGAGGGCTGGACGAGGGCTGGACGGGGGCCGTATCTCGGCGCGGGCCTGCGGGATCGTTGGGGCCGGGGTGGGTTCATGGCCCCTGTGGAGCTGAGTCGTTCGCGATATCGCCGCGCCGGTCGCCACCGCCCCTGCCGGCCCGGAGCGGGCGCACGAGAGCCTCCGGGCCGGGCCGGCGAGTCGTTGGTGATATCAGCTCCAAAGGCAACGAACGACCTCACCGGAGGCAGCGCAGCGTGGAGCGGCGCAGCGTGGATCGGCGAAAAATGGCGGCGGTGCAGCGTGGGGCGGTGCAGGGTGGGGGCGGTACCGGGTGGAGGCGCTGCAGGGTGGGGCGGCGGGCCCTGGGGCGGCGGGACGTGGGACGGGCGCAGTGTGGGGGCGGCGCAGCGTGCGGGCGGCGCAGCGTGGAGCGGCACGGCGTGGGGCGGCGGGACGTGGGGCGGCGCAGGGTGGGGGCGGTGCAGGGTGGGGGCGGCGGGGCGTGGAGCGGCGTGGCCGACCTGGCCCGGGTAGCGTCGCCGGCATGGCGGAGCGGGGCGGGGCCGGGACGGTCGGGAGCGAGCAGGAGCGCAACGTCGAGGTGGTCCGGCGGTATCTGCGGACCTTCGTCACCAAGGATCTGGCCGAGCTGGCCGAGGTGGTCGCCGAGGACGTGGAGATCTACGGCTCCGGCACGGCGGTGCGCGGCCGGCACTACCCCGAGGCGGCGGTCTCCTCGCCCGGGCTCACCGTGCTCGACCAGGAGATCCGGGAGATCTTCGCCGCCGAGGACCGGGTGGTGGTGTCGCTGGCGCAGACGTACCGGCGGGACGCGACGGGCGCCACCACGGTGCAGAGCGCCTGCAAGATGTACCGGCTGGCCGGCGGGCGGATCGTGCAGTTCTGGGGCGAGCAGGACACCTACGGCCTGCTGCGCGGCCTGGGTCTGCTGCCGGACGCGCCGATCACCTTCGACTGAGGCGTCTGCTCCATCGCCCGCTGCATGGCCCGGTAGATCTTCCCGAACCGCAGCGCGTCGCGGGTCTGCAGCAGCCGCACCGGCTGCCCGCGCCAGCGCGCCCACATCTCCAGCTCCCGGCTGCCCCGGGCGTAGGAGCGGTCCAGGCGCTCGAAGAGCACGTCGGCGAGCGGACCGACGCCGAGGCCGATCAGCACCGAGGCGCCCACGATGGCGATCGTGACCACGGCGGAGCGGTGCAGCCAGACGGCCAGCCCGATGCCGAGCACGGCGGCCACGAGCGGCCCGGCCAGGGCGGCGCCGACGGCGCCCCGCCCGGCGAGCACCCGCCAGGAGCGGCCGCCCCGCCGGTGCCACACCATGCCCAGCTCGGCGAGCGGATAGGTTCGGCCGTCGACCCGCAGCGCGGTGGAGGTCACCTGCACCGCTCGATCGTCATAGTAGGTGGTCATGGCCTCACTCCGGGTGTCGCGGCTGCGGCAACTCCAGCTCGGCGCGGCTGACGCCGGGCAGCGACCTGGAGCCGTCGATACCACACTGTCTACCCCAACGAGCCGGGTCGTAAGGTTGGCACGCGACTTCGACGAGGAAGTGAGGGCAGCGTGGGCGAGCTGGTCAGGCTGGAAGTGAAGGACGGCATCGGCACCATCCGGCTGGAGCGGCCGCCGATGAACGCGCTCAACACCCAGGTGCAGGAGGAGTTGCGCGCCGCCGCGGCCGCGGCCACCGCCGACGCCGAGGTCCGCGCGGTCATCGTGTACGGCGGGGAGAAGGTCTTCGCGGCCGGCGCGGACATCAAGGAGATGGCCGACATGTCCTACGTGGACATGGCGGAGCGGGCCGCCGACCTGTCCAGCGCGCTCGGCGCGATCGCCCGGATCCCCAAGCCGGTGGTCGCCGCGATCACCGGATACGCCCTCGGTGGCGGCTGCGAGCTGGCCCTGGCGTGCGACTGGCGGATCGTGGCCGAGGACGCCAAGCTCGGCCAGCCCGAGATCAAGCTGGGCATCATCCCGGGCGCCGGGGGCACCCAGCGGCTGGCCCGGCTGGTCGGCCCGGCCCGCGCCAAGGACCTGGTCATGACCGGCCGGA
The DNA here is from genome assembly GCF_040655175.1 of Micromonospora sp. NPDC050495. NCBI lineage: Bacteria > Bacillati > Actinomycetota > Actinomycetes > Micromonosporales > Micromonosporaceae > Micromonospora > Micromonospora sp. NPDC050495. Next base: position 103,346 of record NZ_JBFAJK010000008.1, read on the forward strand.
TGGTCGACGCGCGGGAGGCCCTGCGGATCGGCCTGGCCGACCAGGTGGTCCCGGCCGCCGAGGTCTACCAGGCGGCCGTCGCCTACGTGACGCCGTTCCTGACCGGTCCCGTGCAGGCGCTGCGGGCCGCCAAGCTGGCCGTCGACGGCGGCCTGGACATGGACCTCAACTCGGGTCTGGCCTGGGAGAGCCAGCTCTTCGCGGCGCTCTTCGCCACCGAGGACCGGCGCGAGGGAATGGTCGCCTTCGTCGAGAAGCGCAAGCCCGGCTTCACCGGCCGCTGAACCGCGTTCCCGGGTCGGCGGCGCCACCCGCCGCCGACCCGAGAGCTGTTCACATCTCGCCTACCGGCCAGTAGCGTGTGACTCCGGTCCTGGACGAAGGGGAGTGACCATGACGGAACGGGTCGAGGGGCACGGCGGGGAGCTGGCGCTGGCGGCGCTCCGCGCGCACGGCGTACGGGAGATGTTCACCCTCTCCGGCGGGCACGTCTTCCCGCTCTACGACGCGGCGCACCGGACCGGCTTCCCGATCTACGACGTCCGGCACGAGCAGTCCGCGGTCTTCGCCGCCGAGGCGGTCGCCAAGCTCCAGCGTCGGCCCGGCCTGGCCGTGCTCACCGCCGGCCCCGGCGTCACCAACGGCGTGTCCGGCCTGACCAGCGCCTACTTCAACGCCTCCCCGGTGCTGGTGCTCGGCGGGCGGGCCCCGCAGTTCCGCTGGGGCTCCGGCAGCCTCCAGGAGATGGACCACCTGCCGCTGGTCGCCCCGGTCACCAAGCACGCCGAGACCGTGTTCGGCGCCGACGACATCCCGCGCGCCGTGTCCGCGGCGCTGACCACGGCGCTCACCCCGCACCGCGGCCCGGTCTTCCTCGACTTCCCCCTCGAGGCGGTCTTCTCCGTCGGCGACGCCGAGCTGCCCGCGGTCACCCCGGTCGCCCCGATCGAGGCCGACCCGGAGGAGGTCACGAAGGCGGCCCGGCTGATCGCCGCCGCGTCCCGCCCGGTGATCATCGCCGGCTCCGACGTCTACGCGGGCGACGCGGTCGACGCCCTGCGGGCCGCCGCCGAGTCCCTCCAGGTGCCGGTCTTCACCAACGGCATGGGCCGGGGCGCCCTGCCGCCGCAGCACCCGCTCGCCTTCGCCAAGGCCCGCCGGGTCGCGCTCAAGGGCGCCGACGTGGTCGTGGTGATCGGCACCCCACTGGACTTCCGGCTCGCCTTCGGCGACTTCGGCGACGCCCGGGTGGTGCACGTGGTCGACGCGCCGAGCCAGCGCGCCGGGCACGTCACGCCGGCCGCCGCCCCGGCCGGCGACCTCCGGCTGATCCTCACCGCCTTCGCCGACCACCCCGGCGACCGGGCCGACCACGCCGGCTGGATCGCCGAGCTGCGTACCGCCGAGGACGCCGCGAAGGCCCGCGACGCCGAGGCGATGGCCGCCGACTCCGACCCGATCCGCCCGGCCCGGGTCTACGGGGAGCTGCGCAGGGTGCTCGCCCCCGACGCGATCACCATCGGCGACGGCGGCGACTTCGTCTCGTACGCCGGGAAGTACCTGGAGCCGGCCCAGCCCGGCACCTGGCTCGACCCCGGCCCGTACGGCTGCCTCGGCACCGGCCTGGGGTACGCCATGGGCGCCCGGGTCAGCCACCCGGACCGGCAGATCTGCGTGCTGATGGGTGACGGCGCGGCCGGGTTCTCGCTGATGGACGTCGAGTCCCTGGCCCGGCAGCGGCTGCCCGTGGTCATCGTGGTCGGCAACAACGGCATCTGGGGGCTGGAGAAGCACCCGATGCGGGCCATGTACGGCTACGACGTCGCCGCCGACCTCCAGCCCGGCCTGCGCTACGACCGGGTGGTCGAGGCGCTCGGCGGCGCGGGCGAGACGGTGGAGAAGGCCGCCGACCTCGGCCCGGCCCTGGCCCGCGCCTTCGACGCCGGCGTGCCGTACCTGGTCAATGTGCTGACCGACCCGGCCGACGCGTACCCCCGCTCCTCGAACCTGGCCTGATCTCGACACCGCGACCGCCGTCGCCGGGTGACCGGTGGCGGCGGTCGCGTCGTGCTGCCCGGGGCTAAATCAGCGGAATGTCAGCGGCCGTCGCCGTAACGTCAGCGCCGTCGCTCATCGTGGGGTGACCACCGAGAACGACAGGAGTTGTCGATGACATACGCGATCCGCGCGGAGGGTCTGGTGCGCCGCTTCGGCGCGACCACCGCGCTGGCCGGCGTGGACCTGGCGGTGCCCACCGGGACCGTGTTCGGGCTGCTCGGGCCGAACGGCGCGGGCAAGACCACCGCCGTCCGGGTGCTGGCCACCCTGCTCGCCGCCGACGAGGGGCATGCCACCGTCGGCGGGTACGACGTGCGCCGCGAGGGCCACCGGGTGCGCCAGCTGATCGGTCTCACCGGCCAGTACGCCTCGGTGGACGAGAACCTGACCGGCACCGAGAACCTGCTGCTGATCGGCCGGCTGCTCGGGCTGTCCCGGGCCGACGCCCGGACCCGGGCCGGGCAGCTGCTCGCCGACTTCCAGCTCACCGACGCCGCCGCCCGGGCGGCCAAGACCTACTCCGGCGGCATGCGCCGCCGCCTCGACCTGGCGGCCAGCCTGGTCGGCCGGCCGCAGGTGCTCTTCCTCGACGAGCCGACCACCGGCCTCGACCCGCGCAGCCGCAACGAGCTGTGGGACATCGTCCGCACCCTGGTCGCCGACGGGGTGACCGTGCTGCTGACCACGCAGTACCTGGAGGAGGCCGACCAGCTCGCCGGCGAGATCGCCGTGGTCGACCACGGCCGGGTCATCGCCCAGGGCACCCCCGAGGAGCTGAAGGCGAAGGTGGGCGGGCAGGTGCTCGCCGTCCGGCCGGCGGACCCGGCCGACCTGCCCACGGTGCTCGCCGTCGCCGGCGAGGTGGCCCGGGCCACCCCGGAGGTGGCCAACCAGACCGTCACCGTCGGGGTCAGCGACCCGGAGGTGCTGCCCGCCGTGGTCCGCCGCCTCGACGACGCCGGGGTACGCGTGGCCGAACTGGCCCTGCGCGGCTCCAGCCTCGACGAGGTCTTCCTCTCCCTCACCGGCCACCGGGCCGAGGAGGACACCCCGACCCTGGAAGGGAGCCCGGCATGAGCACCCTCACCGCCACCGCGTCCCCGGTCGCGCCGGCCCGCAGGCCGGGGCTGCTCGCCGGCGTGCGGCACACCCTCACCCTGGCCTGGCGCAGCCTGGTGCAGATCAAGCACAACCCGATGGAGCTGCTCGACCTGAGCGTGCAACCGGTCATGTTCGTGCTGCTGTTCACCTACGTCTTCGGCACGGCGATCTCCGGCTCACCCGGGACGTACCTGAAGTTCGCGCTGCCCGGCATCATCGTGCAGACCGCGCTCTTCGCCACCATGACCACCGGGTTCGGGCTCAACCAGGACCTCACCAAGGGCGTCTTCGACCGGCTCCGCGCGCTGCCGGTGGCGCGCTGGGCGCCGCTGGCCGGCCGGATCGTCGCCGACACGGTCAAGCAGGCCTGGTCGCTGGCGCTGCTGCTCGGGGTCGGCATGATCCTCGGGTTCCGGCTCGGCAACGGCCCGGCCGGGCTGCTCGGCGCGCTGGTCCTGCTGCTCGTCTTCTCCCTCGCCGCCTCGTGGATCTCGGTGCTGGTCGGCGTGCTGGTCAGCGAGCCCGACAAGGTGCAGATCTTCGGTTTCACGGTGATCTTCCCGTTGACCTTCACCAGCAACGTCTTCGTGCCGACCGACCAGATGCCGACCTGGTTGCAGCACTGGGTGGAGGTCAACCCGGTGACGATCCTGGCCGACGCGCTGCGCGGGCTGCTGGTCGGCGGGCCGGTGGCCAGCCCGGTCGGGCAGTCGCTGCTCTGGGCCGCCGGGATCCTGCTGGTGTTCGCGCCGCTGTCGGTGCGGGCGCTCAGCCGCCGAGTGTGACCCGGACCGCCTCGGCGGCGGTCTCCAACCGGTAACCCAGGCCGCCCGCGTACGCCTCGGCGAAGCCCGCCTCGCCGAGCGAGGCGCGGGCGGCGGCCTCCACCGCCGGGCGGTCCAGGATGGCGTGGTCCGGGCCGCCCCGCACGCCGCTCGCCGCGCCCAGCAGCGCGGCGGCGGCGGCCGGGCGGCGCAGCCGGACCGCCAGGTCGGCGTAGCCGACCAGCACCGCGCCGACGACCGGGGCGTCCTGCGAGCCGAGGGCCAGCTCCAGCGCCCGGTCGTGGTGGGTGCGCGCGGCCACCAGATCCCCGTCGAGCGCGTCCAGCATGGCCAGGCTGGTGGCGTGCAACGCCCGCCACTGCGGCGCGACCGTCCGGTCGCCGATCAGCCGGAAGCTCTCCCGCAGGCAGTCCCGCGCCCCGGCCCGGTCGCCCTGCGCGCGCAGCACCTCCGCCCGGCCGTGCGCCACCGCCGCCCGGGTCTCGTCGGAGCCGCTCGCCGCCTCCCGCGCGGCCTCGGACAGCACCGCCAGCGCCCGGTCGTGGTCCCCGCGCCGCCACAGGTTGTGTGCCAGCCGCAGCCGCATCTCCGGTACGTCGTCCTGGACTCCCAGCTCCTCGAAGTAGCCGAGCGCCTCCTCGTGGAACGGGGTGGCTCGGGCCGCCTCGCCCCGCCGGTCCAACAGGTCGGCCAGCGAGGTGAGGACGAAGGACATCCCCCAGCGGTCCCCGACCATGCGGAAGTGGTCGAGCGCGATGCGCAGGTCCGCCTCGGCCGCCTCGTCGGGCAGGCCCGCGTTCAACGTGGTGTGCGCCTGGAACAGCCGGGCGGTGCCGGCCACCCACGGGTCGGGGTCGGCGAAGAGCGCGGCCAGCTCGTTCGGGGCCTGCGGCGGCAGCCCGTGGCGGAACGCCGCGACGACCAGCCCGACCAGCCGCAGCACGGGATGCCGCGACTCCTGGCCGACGGACAGCTCCGCCGCCTGCTCCAGCCAGCCCATGCCGGTGGGCACGTCGTTGCGGGTGGAGATCAGATTCAGCGCCGCCATGGTCAGGGCCACCGCGAGCCGGTCCGGGGCGGTCCGGCCGGCCAGCCCGGGCAGCGCGAAGACCTGGGCGGCCAGCTCCGCGCCCTCGGCCCGCTGGCCGCTGAGCCACCAGTACCAGCCGAGCGTGGCGGCGTACCGGACGGCGACCGGGGCGTCCCCGGTGGCGACGGCGTACCGCAGGCCGGCGTGCAGGTTGTCGTGGTCCGCGGCGAGCCGGCGCAGCCAGTCGAGCTGCGCGCCGGTACGCAGCCACGGCTCGGCGGTCTCGGCGAGCGCCAGGTACTCGGTGGCGTGTGCCCGCCGGAGCCGGTCGGCCTCGCCCGCCTCGGCGAGCCGGTCCAGCCCGTACTCCCGGATGGTCTCCAGCATCCGGTACCGCGGCTCGCCACCGCCCGCCACTACCAGTGACTTCTCCACCAGCGCGGCGAGCCGGTCGAGCACGTCGGCGACGGCTCCCGGCCCGGCCCCGTCGGCCGTCCCGTCGGGCGGGTCGGCGCAGACCCGCTCGATCGCGTCGAGGGTCGCGCCGCCGGCGAAGACGGCCAGCCGCCGCCACAGCGCCCGTTCCCCGCCGTCGAGCAGGTCCCAGCTCCAGTCCACCACCGCGCGCAGCGTCTGGTGGCGGGGCAGCGCGGTCCGGCTGCCGCCGGTGAGCAGCCGGAACCGGTCGTCCAGCCGGGCGTCGACCTGCGCCGCGGTCATCCCGCGCAGCCGGGCGGCGGCCAGCTCGATGGCGAGCGGCATGCCGTCCAGGGCGCGGCAGATCCGCACCACCGGGCCGACCGTGCCGCCGTCCACCGCGAAGTCCGGGCGGGCCGCGCCGGCCCGGTCGGCGAAGAGCCGCACCGCCGGGTACGCCAGCGCGGTCGCCGGGTCGGCGTCGGCCGGCGGCAGCGCCAGCGACTCGACCGGGCACAGCGCCTCGCCGGTGACGCCCAGCGGCTCCCGGCTGGTGGCCAGTACCCGTAGTCCCGGCCCGGCGGTGAGCAGCCGTTCGGCCAGCGCCGCCGCCGCGTCGAGCAGGTGCTCGCAGTTGTCCAGCAGGAGCAGGGCGGTCCGGCCGGCGAGCGCTTCGACGAGCCGGTCGACCGGATCGGCCGGTTCGGGAGCGCCGCGCCCGGCGCGGGCCAGCAGCGCGTGTTCGCGCAGCCCCAGCGCGGCGAGGACGGCCGGCGGCACCTCGGCCGGGTCGGTGACCGGGGCCAGTTCGACCAGCCACACCCCGCCCGGGAAGCGCCCGGCCACCGCCCGGCCCGACTCCACGGCCAGCCGGGTCTTGCCCGCCCCGCCCGGGCCGGTGAGCGTGGCCAGCCGGTGCCGGTCGAGCAGCGCGGCGACCCGCGCCACCGCCTCCGCCCGCCCGACGAAGCTGGTCAGGGTGGCGGGCAGGTTGCCGGCCTGGGGCGCCCGGTGAGCCGGGACGGTCGGCGGGGCCGGCTCGGCCGGGGCGGTCGGCGGGGCCGAGCCGGCCGGGGCGGGCGCGGGTGCCGGGTCGGCCGGGGCGGCCGGCGGCGTGCCACGGAGGATCTCCAGGTGCAGGGCGGCCAGCCCGGGTCCGGGATCGGTGCCGAGGGTGTCGGCCAGCGCGCTGCGCAGCCGGCCGTACTCGGCCAGCGCCTCGGCCGGCCGGCCGGCCCGGTGCAGGGCCCGGATCAGCAGCTCGGCCAGGCGTTCCCGCAGCGGGTGGGCGGCGGCCAGCTCGCGTAGCTGGGGCAGCAGGGCCGCCGGCACCTCCGCCGTGGCCAGGCCCGCCTCGACCAGGTCCTCGGTGGCGGCCAGTCGCAGCTCGGTGAGGCGGGCCACCGGGGCCCGGGCGAAGTCGGCCTCGGCCACGTCGGCGAGGGCCGGCCCCCGCCACAGCGCCAGCGCCTCGGCGAGTTGCCGGCGCCCGCCGGCCGGGTCCGCGGCGAGCCGGGTCCGCCCGGCCAGCACGGCGGTCTCGAACCGGTGCAGGTCGACCTCGTCCGGCGCGACCGCCAGCCGGTAGCCGCCGGGCCGGGCCTCCACGGGCAGCCCGGGCGCGGCGCGGCGTAGCCGGGAGACGAGGGCCTGCAACGCGTTGGCGGGCCCCGCCGGGGGGTCGCCCGCCCAGACCTGGTCGGCCAGCCGCCCGACGGTGACCGTGCGGCCCGGCTCCAGCGCCAGCAGGATCAGCAGCCGGCGCAGCCGGGCGCCGCCGACCTCGACCGGTGTGCCGGCGTCGGTGCGCAGCTCCAGGGGCCCGAGCAGGTTGATCCGCACGGCGTCGATTCTGCCCGCCCGGGGCACGCCGGCGGCGCTCAGACCTCCGGCCGGTCCCGGTCGTCGGTGCGGCGCCGCAACTCCTCCTCGCGGCGGCGCAGGTCCGCCTCCCACTGGCGGAGCAGGTCCTGGTCGTCGCGGCGGGCCCGCTCCTTCAGCCCGGCCAGGAACTCCGGGTCGTCGTCCGGCGCGAGCGGCCGGCGGCGCTCGGTTTCGGCGAAGCCGTTCCCGACCGGCCAGGCGGTACGGGGACGCCGCCCGGCCGGCTCCCGCCCGGCGACGAACCAGGCGATCGACCCGACCAGCGGGAAGAACAGGATGATCAGCACCCAGGCGACCCGCGGCAGGGCCCGGATCTCCCCCTCCTCGGCGGAGAGGCAGCTGATCAGGGCACAGACGGCGAGCACGACCTCGGCGAGGAAGAGAAGCCCGTACAGGCGAACCATGCCGGTCATCATGGACCACCGGTGGCGGTCAGCGCAGCCCGCTCAGCACGTGCAGAACGCCGAGCAGGGCGGACCCGGCGGCGGCCAGCGCGGTGAGCGGGAGCGCCCAGCGCGGCCCGCGGCGCAGCCCGGTGCCGGTGGCCGGGCGCCAGGTGACCAGCAGGATGGCCAGCCAGCCGAGCACGGCCACCCCGCCCAGCAGCGCGTCCACGGTCCCGCCGGTGAGCGAGAGCCGCACCTCCAGCACGGTGACCGCGGTGAGCGAGAGCAGGGTGCGCCGCCAGGCCAACCGGGTCCGTTCCGGCTGCAGCCCGGGGTCGCGGGTCACCCGAGGGCCCGGGTCAGCACGGCGGCGACCAGCAGCAGCGCGCCGAGCGCCACGACCAGGGCGAGGATGGCCGGGAAGCGGGAGGCGGGCAGTTCCTCGCCCAGCCGGATCGCCCGCTCGGTCCGGGCCCAGTGGTCCACCGCCCGGATGGCCACGGCGGCCCCGAGCAGCAGCAGCGTGACGGCGATCACCTCGCGCAGGTGTTCCAGGGCCAGCTGCGGCAGGAACTGTGCGGCGGCGAGCCCGCCGGCGATCAGCGCCAGCCCGGTCCGCAGCCAGGCCAGGAACGTCCGCTCGTTGGCCAGCGAGAAGCGGTAGTCGGGGGTGGTGCCGACCGACCGCAGCTCGCGCGGGTCGAACCAGCGTCTGATCATCTGCCACACGTCGTCGATTATCCGCTTTGCCCGGTGCCTAGCCTGAGGGGATGACCGATCTTGACGCGCGACGCCTGCGCGACGCCTATGACACGCAGATCCGACCCGAGCTGCCGGACCCGGTGCCGGCCGGGGTGATCATCGACCGGGACGGCCCGCTGTTCCGGGTCCTCAACCTGGACCGGGGCGGCTTCATCACGTACCGGACCCTGGACGGGCTGGCCGGCGCCGAGCTGGACGCCCTGATCGCCCGGCAGGTCGAGTTCTTCCGCGCCCGGGGCGAGTCGGTCGAGTGGAAGCTGACCGGCCACGACGAGCCGGCCGACCTGGGCGACCGGCTGCGCGCCGCCGGCTTCGTGCCGGAAGACCTGGAGACCGTCGTGGTCGGGCCGGTCGCGGCCCTGGCCGGCGCCGTTCCGGTCCTGCCCGAGGGGGTACGCCTGCGCGAGGTCACCGCCCGCGAGGACCTGGACCGGATCGCCGCCATGGAGGAGGAGGTCTGGCAGGCGGACCGGAGCCATCTGGTGACCGGGCTGGCCAGGGAGATCGAGGCGGACCCGCAGTCGATCACGATCGTGGTGGCCGAGGCGGACGGCACCGTGGTGAGCGCGGGCTGGGTGCGCTACCAGCGGGGCACCGGCTTCGCCACCCTCTGGGGCGGCTCGACGCTGCCGCAGTGGCGGAAGAAGGGCATCTACCGGGCGCTGGTGGCGTACCGGGCGCGCCTGGCCGAGCAGCGCGGCAAGACCCTGGTGCAGGTGGACTGCTCGCCGGAGAGCCGGCCGATCCTGGAGCGGCTCGGGCTCGTTGCGGTCACCACCACCACCCCGTACGTCTACACTCCGTGATCATGGAACCGTTGACGGCGGACGAGCAGCTGACCCTCCGGACGGGTGCCTTCGGGGCCGTCTTCCTGGTCTCCAACGCCGAGCCCGGGATGCTGGCCATGGTGCGGGAGAGCATGGCCGCGTCCGGGGCGCTCGCCGACGCCAGCGGGGTGGTCCGGGCGGCGCTGACCACCGGGCCGCTGCCGCAGCTGCCCCGGGATTCCGCGCTGGAGGTCGAGGCGACCGTGCTGCCGGCGCTGGGCCGGGCGGTGCGGATCCTGCGGGCCAAGTCGCCGGGGGATGTCGCGGCCTACCGGTCGGTGGTGCTGGCCGCGGCGGACCGGGTGGCGCAGGCCCACCGCGGGGTGGCGCCGGCCGAGGCGGCGGTGATCGAGAAGATCAGGCAGGCGTTGGCCGAGCCGGCCTGACCGGCTCGCCCGACCAGAGCGCCCGGACGCTGGCGCGGACACACCGGTCGCGCACCCGGCCGCAGGCGCACCGGTAGGTGTCCGGGATCATCCGGCGGCAGGCCCGGCGGGAGGCGGCGACAGCCTCGGCCGGGCCGCGCCGTCCGGCGCGGCGAGCAGAGTCGGACATATCCGTCACCTCCCTTTTTCGGCAGCTTACCCGGCGGCGTGGGCGCCGGTGAGCTGTGTCACTCTGGGGCTCGGGAGAGGCAATGCTACTTGCGGGTAACATTGCCCCCGTGGGCAACTGCACAGTTGCGCGCGGTTGACCGAACGTTAAGTCACGCGCGAGGCTGCGCCCGTGACCGGGCGAGAGATCGCTACACCAAACAGGAGGGTCGTCGAAGCGCGATGAACATCGTCGTACTCGTCAAGCAGGTGCCCGATTCGGGCGCGGACCGCAACCTGCGTGCTGACGACAACACCGTCGACCGCGGTTCGGCGAACAACGTCATCAACGAGATGGACGAGTACGCCATCGAGGAGGCGTTGAAGATCAAGGAGGCGCACGGCGGCGAGGTCACCATCCTGACCATGGGTCCGGACCGGGCGACCGAGTCGATCCGCAAGGCGCTCTCCATGGGGCCGGACAAGGCCGTGCACGTGGTGGACGACGCCCTGCACGGGTCCTGCGCCGTGACCACCTCGAAGGTGCTCGCCGCCGCCCTCGGTCAGCTGGGCGCCGACCTGGTGATCTGCGGCGCCGAGTCCACCGACGGCCGGGTCCAGGTCATGCCGCACATGATCGCCGAGCGGCTGGGCGTCGCGGCGCTGACCGGCGCGCGCAAGCTCACCGTCGACGGCGCCACCCTGACCGTCGAGCGGCAGACCGAGGAGGGCTACGAGGTGGTCACCGCCTCGACCCCGGCCGTGGTCTCCGTCTGGGACACCATCAACGAGCCGCGCTACCCGTCCTTCAAGGGCATCATGGCCGCCAAGAAGAAGCCGGTGCAGACGCTCGCCCTGGCCGACCTCGGGGTCGCGCCCGCGGAGGTGGGCTTCGACGGCGCCACCAGCGCCGTGGTCGAGCACTCCAAGCGCCCGCCGCGCTCCGGCGGTGCCAAGATCACCGACGAGGGCGAGGGCGGCGTCAAGCTGGTCGAGTTCCTCGCCACCGAGAAGTTCGTGTGAGAGGTCTGGACATGGCTGAGGTTCTCGTCGTCGTCGAAGCCACCAAGGAATTCGGCGTCAAGAAGGTCACCCTGGAAATGCTCACCCTCGCCCGCGAGCTGGGCACCCCGAGCGCCGTGGTGCTCGGCGGCGCCGGCGCCGCCGAGGCGCTCAGCGCCAAGCTGGGCGAGTACGGCGCGGCGAAGATCTACGCCGCCGAGGGCGAGGAGATCGACGGCTACCTGGTGGCCCCGAAGGCCACCGTGCTGGCCGAACTGGTCAACCGGGTGCAGCCGGCCGCCGTGCTGCTCGCCTCGTCGCAGGAGGGCAAGGAGATCGCCGCCCGCCTGGCCGTGAAGCTGGACAACGGCATCCTGACCGACGTGGTCGCGCTGGACGCCGACGGCACCGCCACCCAGGTCGCCTTCGCCGGCTCCACCATCGTCAAGTCCAAGGTCACCAAGGGCCTGCCGCTGGTCACCGTCCGGCCGAACTCGCTCAACCCGGCCCCGGCCGCCGCCACCCCGGCGGTCGAGCAGCTCACCGTCTCGGTCACCGACGCGGACAAGCTGGCCAAGGTCGTCGAGCGGGTGGCCGAGCAGAAGGGCTCGCGCCCGGAGCTGACCGAGGCGTCGGTGGTCGTCTCCGGCGGTCGCGGCGTCGGCAACGCCGACAACTTCAAGCTGGTCGAGGAGCTGGCCGACCTGCTCGGCGGCGCGGTCGGCGCGTCCCGTGCCGCGGTCGACTCCGGCTTCTACCCGCACCAGTTCCAGGTCGGCCAGACCGGCAAGACGGTCTCCCCGCAGCTCTACGTGGCGCTGGGCATCTCCGGCGCGATCCAGCACCGGGCCGGCATGCAGACCTCGAAGACCATCGTCGCGGTGAACAAGGACGCCGAGGCGCCGATCTTCGAGCTGGCCGACTTCGGCGTGGTCGGCGACCTGTTCAAGGTCGTCCCGCAGGCCGCCGAGGAGATCCGCAAGCGCAAGTGAGCCCGCCCGGCTGACCCACGCACAGCGCCGCCGCCCGGTGATCCGGGCGGCGGCTCTGCTCGTTGCGGCCCTTCCGGAGCGGCGGAAGGGAGCTGATCGGCGGGCCGGGGAGCTGAGCCGGCCCGCCGATCAGCTCGTCAGGGTGCCCCTCAACAGGCTGTCGCCGGAGTGGCGGGTGTTGTTGTCGTACTGCTCGGCGGAGATGTCGACCACCGAGAAGGTACGCAGGTCCACGTTCGCGGGCATCGGCAGCAACTCGTCTCCCGAACCCTTGCTCAGCGTACCGACCGAGAACATTTTCATCGTCCCCGGATCGATCAGCCAGACCTCGTAGTACCCCGGGACCTCCGGAAGATTCGCGACGTGCAGGTGGAGCCGGTTGTCCCCGAGCACCCGCGCGTCCCCGGCCGCGTCCTTCGGCGTCTGCCCGTACGCGCTCAGCGCCGCGCTCGCCAGCACCGCCGGCTGCGGCGGGTCCGGGTCACCCGACCGCAGCACGGTCACCGTGCCGAGTACGCCGGCCGCGGCCGCCGCCGTCGCGGTCACCGCGGTGACCGCCCAGCGCCGCCACCGCCCACCGCCCCGGGCCACCGCCGGTGCCGCGGCGACCTGCGGGTTGGGCTCGGCCGACGGCCGGGCCGCGCGCCGCTCGGCGAGCGCGGGCAGCTCCTCGGCGGCCCGGATCTCCGCGACGATGCCCTGCCAGACGTGCTCGGGCGGGTCGGGCAGGTTGCCCAGCCCCTGGGTGTCCGCGCCCAGGCCGGCCAGGTGGCGCAGCGTCGCCAGCTCGGCCCGGCAGTGCTCGCAGGTGTCGAGGTGGGCGGACTCGCCACCCGCCGCCTCGCTCTCACCGAGGGCCAGGAAGACCAGCCGGTCGTGCTCCAGGTGGGGCACCGTCCACCTCCCATCTGCGCTTGAGGCTCTGCATCCCGCGTCGGATGTGGCTCTTGACGGTGCCGAGCGGGACTCCGGTCACGGTCGCGATCTGCTGGTGGGTCAGGTCGTCGTAGAACGCCAACTCCAGCATGCGTCGCTGGTCGTCGGGGAGGCGGGCCAGCTCGTCGGCGACCACCAGCCGGTCGACCACCGCGTCCGGGTCGGGCCCGCCGGGCACCGGCTCGGGCAGCTGCTTGACCGTCTCGACCACCCGGGTCTCCCGGGCGACCGCCCGGATCCGGTCGACCACCTTGCGGCGGCCGATGCCGAGCAGCCAGCCGACCAGCGACCCCTTGGTCGGGTCGAACGTCTCCCGGCCCAGCCAGGCGGCCACGAAGGTCGCCTGGGTCACGTCCTCCGCGTCGCTGCGGTTGGCCAGTGTGGTGCTGGCCAGGTGCAGCACCGCCCGGCCGTAGCGGTCGTACGCCTCGCGCAGCGCAGCCTCCTCGCCGGCGCGGAAACGCTCGGCCAGCTCGTCGTCGCCCGGTGGCTCCGGCTGTCTCGGCACCCCCGTCACCGGGTGGTTCGCCTTTGGGGCATGCCCGACTGTAACCGCCACAGCCCTCGCCCCATTCTCCCGGCCGACCTCTCCTGCTCGTGCCCGCACCTGCTCTTCGCTCCGGAAGGCGGCCCCGGATGCAGCCGGGGGCGGAAAAAAGAAATCCGATCCGGGCGCATCCGGCGGCGGCGGAGCGGGCGTAACCCGTTCTGCAACCAGGCGTGACGAACCAGCACGAACTATCAGGAGGCACGCAATGCAGCTCGTATCCATCCGTCGGGTCGCCGCCGGCGGCGCGGTCGCCGCGCTGGCCCTCGCCGGCGGCCTCGCCGCCGGCGCCACCCCGGCGTACGCGGCCAGCAGCAAGGTCTCGGTCGTGCACGGCATCCCGGACACCCCCGTCGACGTGTACGTCAACGGCAAGAAGACGCTGGACAACTTCAAGCCGGGTGACGTGGCCGGCCCGCTGAGCCTGCCGGAGGGCGACTACGACATCGCGCTCACCAAGCCGGGCGAGGCGCTCGACCAGGCGATCCTCAAGGTCGACGACGCCAAGGTCCCGGGCGGGGCGAACATCAGCCTCGCCGCGCACCTCAGCGCCGACGGCAAGCCGCAGATCACCCCGTTCGTCAACGACGTGTCCAAGGTGGGCGCCGGCAAGGCCCGGCTGATCGTCCGGCACACCGCCGCCGCCCCGGCCGTGGACGTGCGGGCCGGTGGTCAGCCGGTCTTCCCGGGCCTCACCAACCCGAAGGAGGCCAAGGCCGACATCGACGCGGGCACCGTCAAGGCGGACGTGGTCCTCGCCGGCACCGACACCGTGGCGATCGGCCCGGCCGACCTCACCCTCAAGGAGGGCACCGCGACGATCGTCTACGCCATCGGCTCCGCCGAGGACAAGAACCTCAAGCTGGTCGCCCAGACCATCAGCGGCCTGCACTCCGCGCCGGGCGGCGTGCCCAGCGGCACCGGCGGTCAGGCCGGCACCGGTGTGCAGACCTGGTGGTACCTGCTCGCCGGCGTCGGCGTGCTGCTCCTGGTCGGCGGCGGGGCGCGGGTCGCCACCGCCCGGACCGGGCGCCGATGACGGTGCGGAACCGCGGGGCGCTGGCGGCCATGGCCGCCGGCGCTGCCGCGCTCACCGTCGCCGGCCTCGTCGCGTGCGGCTCCCGCCCGGCCAGGACCGTCGGCGCGGCGGAGGCGTCGGCGCTGGCCAGCGCCACCCCCACGCCGGCAGCCACGGCCACCGCCGGCCCGACCGGCCGGGTGCCGGTCAACACCGGCACCCTGCCGGCGGACGGCACGGTCCCGCCGACGAAGCTGCGCGTCCCGGCGATCGGCGTCACCGCCACGGTCAACCCGGTCGGGGTCAGCGCCCGCACCGGCGAGTTCGACGTGCCGCCGAGCGTCGACCAGGTCGGCTGGTACCGCTACGGCCCCGGGCTGGAGGCCAGCACCGGCTCGGTGGTGATCGCCGGCCACGTGGACAGCGCCGAGCAGGGCAAGGGCGCCTTCTTCCGGCTGCGGGACCTGGACCGGAGCGATCTCCTCACGGTCACCGGCGCCGACGGCCGGGAACGCCGCTACCGGGTGGTGGCCCGGGAGGAGTACGCCAAGACCAGGATCCCGCTGGACCGGTACTTCGCCCGCGACGGCCGCCCCCGGCTGACCCTGATCACCTGCGGCGGCCCGTTCGACCCGAAGACCCGGCACTACCGGGACAACATCGTGGTCACCGCCGTACCCGCGTGACGGCACCGGGTCGGCGCGCGGGCGCGTCGCCGGAGCGGCCGGACCGCCACCCCGTACGGGACGGGCGGTCCGGCATCCGGCGGCGCGCCCGTCGGCCGTTAGGCTGAACGGTGATGGCATACCTGGATCACGCGGCGACGACCCCGATGCTCGACGAGGCACTCGAGGCGTACGTCGCCACCGCCCGCGAGGTGGGCAACGCGTCGTCGCTGCACGCGGCGGGCCGGCGTGCCCGACGCCGGGTGGAGGAGTCCCGGGAGCGGGTGGCCGCGGTGCTCGGCGCCCGCCCCTCCGAGGTGATCTTCACCGGGGGCGGCACGGAGAGCGACAATCTCGCAGTCAAGGGGGTCTTCTGGGCCCGCCGCGCCGCCCACGCCGAGCGCAGCCGGGTCGTCTCCAGCGCCGTCGAGCACCACGCCGTGCTGGACGCGGTCGACTGGCTGGCCGGGCACGAGGGCGCCGACGTCGGCTGGCTGCCGGTCGACGCCGCCGGCCGGCTCGACCCGGAGCAGCTCCGCGCCGAGCTGGCCGCGCACGGCGACCGGATCGCGGTGGTCACCGCCATGTGGGCCAACAACGAGGTGGGCACCGTGCAGCCGGTGGCCGAACTGGCCGCCGTCGCCGCCGAGCACGGGGTGCCGTTCCACACCGACGCGATCCAGGCGGTCGGCCAGGTGCCGGTCGACTTCGCCGCCAGCGGCGTCTCCGCGCTCACCGTCACCGGCCACAAGCTCGGCGGCCCGACCGGGGTCGGCGCGCTGCTGCTCGCCCGGGACGTCGCCGCCACCCCGCTGCTGCACGGCGGCGGCCAGGAGCGGGACGTCCGCTCCGGCACCCTGGACACCGCCGGCATCGTGGCCTTCGCGGTCGCCGTCGAGTCCGCCGTCAAGGGCCAGCAGGAGTACGCGGCCCACGTCGCCGCGCTCCGCGACGAGCTGGTGGAGCGGGTCCGCCGGGCGGTGCCCGAGGTGATCTTCAACGGCGACCCGGTGGACCGGCTCCCCGGCAACGCGCACTTCTCCTTCCCCGGCTGTGAGGGGGACGCCCTGCTGCTCCTCCTCGACGCCCAGGGCATCGCCTGCTCGACCGGGTCGGCCTGCTCCGCCGGGGTGGCCCAGCCCTCGCACGTGCTGCTGGCGATGGGCGCCGACGACGACCGGGCCCGTTCCTCGCTGCGCTTCACCCTCGGCCACACCAGCACCCGGGAGGACGTCGACGCGCTGATCGCCGCGCTGCCGGCGGCCGTCGATCGGGCCCGGCGCGCGGCCGCCCTCCGTACCCCCCGCTGACCCGGATACCCTCGGTGAGGACGAGGGGAGTGGGCTGGTGAGGGTTCTGGCGGCGATGTCGGGCGGGGTGGACTCCGCGGTGGCGGCGGCCCGCGCGGTGGAGGCCGGGTACGACGTGACCGGCGTGCACCTGGCGCTGGCCCGTAACCCGCAGACCTACCGGACCGGCGCCCGGGGCTGCTGCACCCTGGAGGACTCCCGGGACGCCCGGCGCGCCGCCGATGTGCTGGGGATCCCCTTCTACGTGTGGGACATGGCCGACCGGTTCCACGCCGACGTGGTGGACGACTTCGTCGCCGAGTACGCGGCCGGTCGTACCCCGAATCCGTGCCTGCGCTGCAACGAGAAGATCAAGTTCGCCGCGGTGCTGGACCGGGCCGTCGCCCTGGGCTTCGACGCCGTGGTGACCGGCCACCACGCCCGGCTCGGCGCCGACGGCCTGCTGCGGCGCAGCGTCGACGTGGCCAAGGACCAGTCGTACGTGCTCGCGGTGCTGACCCGCGCGCAGCTGGACCGGTCGATCTTTCCGCTCGGCGACTCGACGAAGGCGGAGGTCCGGACCGAGGCCGCCCAGCGGGGCCTCGCGGTGGCCGACAAGCCCGACTCGCACGACATCTGCTTCATCGCCGACGGCGACACCCGGGGGTTCCTGGCCCAGCGGCTCGGCGAGGCCCCCGGCGAGGTGGTCGACGCGCTCACCGGCGCGGTGGTCGGCAGCCACTCCGGCGCCTACCAGTACACCGTCGGGCAGCGGCGCGGCCTGCACCTGGACCGGCCCGCCCCGGACGGCCGCCCCCGCTACGTGCTCTCCATCACGCCGACGACCAACACGGTGACCGTCGGCCCGGCCGAGGCGCTGGAGGTCGACCAGGTCCGGGCCGCCCGCCCGGTCTGGACCGGCGCGGCGCGGCCGACCGGCCCGATCGAGTGCGAGGTGCAGTTGCGCGCGCACGGCGACGTGGTGCCGGCCACGGTGTCGCTGGACGGCGACGCCCTGCACGCCGACCTGCGCCGCCCGGTCCGGGGCGTGGCCGCCGGCCAGGCGATCGTGGCGTACCGCCCCGACCCGGCCGGCGACGTGGTGCTCGGCTCGGCCACCATCACCGGCTGACCGCCGGCCGCTCCGGGTTGGTCCGGCCCGCCGGCTCGGTCCCGGGAGGGCGGGCGAATCGCCTGCGGCGGCACGCGGGGCCGAGGGGACCACCCGCCGCGCCGGCGCCGGCGCGGCGCGGGCAGCGGCTAGTCTTCGGCGGTGAGTGATCAGACATGGCCCTGGCCCGCGGGGGCGGCGACCGGGATCGGTTCGCTGCCCGGCACCGACATCGCCGAGGCGCAGCGGATCGTGCTCGGGGAGCTGCCCGCCCTGCCGCACCTGCCGGAACTGCCCGCTCGGGGGCCCGGCGCGGACCTGATCGGGCGCACCGGCGGGCTGCTCGCCGAGTTGCCGGTCGAGCTGTACGCGGCCCGCTGGCGGATCGCCCCGCGGCCCGGCAAGGACCTGCGCCGCGCCCGCGACCTGCTGGAGCGCGACCTCGACCAGCTCGCCGAGCAGGCCGAGGAGTACGCCGGCCCGGTCAAGATCCAGGCCGCCGGGCCGTTCACCCTGGCCGCGTCGCTGGAGCTGCCGCTCGGCGGCCGGGTGCTGCGCGATCCCGGCGCGGTCCGCGACCTGGCCGGTTCGCTGGCCGAGGGGTTGCGCGGGCACGTCGCGGCGGTGGCCCGCCGGCTGCCCCGGGCGTCGGTGCTGCTCCAGCTCGACGAGCCGTACCTGCCGGCGGTGCTGGCCGGGCGGATACCCACCGAGAGTGGCCTCGGCACCTACCGGGCGGTGGTGTCCGGGGACGCCGCGGCGCTGCTGCGCGGCGTGCTCGAGGCGGTCGGGGTGCCGACGGTGGTGCACTGCTGCGCGCCGGACGTGCCGGTGGCGCTGATCCGCGACGCCGGTGCCGTGGCCGTCGCGCTCGACCTGGGCCTGGTCACCGAGCTGGACCCGCTCGGTGAGGCGATCGACGCGGGGCTGGGACTGCTGGCCGGGGCCGCGCCCGCGGTGCCGCCGTCCGCCGGTCGCGCGCCGACCTCGGCCCAGGTCGCCGAGCGGGTACGCCGGCTCTGGGACCAGCTCGGCTTCCCCCGCCGCCGGCTCGCCGAGCAGGTGGTGGTCACCCCCGCCTGCGGCCTGGCCGGCGCCACCCCGGGATACGCCCGGACCGTGCTGGCCGCCTGCCGGGACGCCGGGCGGCGGCTGTCCGAGGAGGAGTGAGGTTTCCTGTCGTACCCGCTGGGCAGGATGACGGGCATGATTGGACAGCTCCGTTCCGTGGTGATCGACTGCCCTGATCCGCGCGCGCTGGCCGGCTTCTACGCCGAGCTGCTCGGCCTCCCGCTGGTCGAGGAGAGCTCCGAGGGCGACGAGTGGGTCGTGCTCGGCGGCCCGCCGGGGCACCAGCCCCGCATCGCCTTCCAGCAGGCGCGCAACCTGCGCGCCCCCGCCTGGCCCGACCCGGAGCGGCCGCAGCAGTTCCACCTCGACGTGACGGTGGACGACATCGAGGTGGCCGAGAAGGCGGCGCTGGCCCTGGGCGCCCGGCGGCTCCCGGGCGAGGGCGACGGCTTCCGGGTCTACGCCGACCCCGTCGGGCACCCGTTCTGCCTCTGCTGGGACTGATCGGCTGGCCGAGCCGGCCCGGGCGCGGCCGGCGCGGGTTGCGTCGGTCCGGCATGATCACGCCGTGACCGACTCCCCGCCGCGCCGCGCCTCGGGTTCGCTCTTCGGCCTCGCCTTCGGCGACGCGCTGGGTAAGCCGACCGAGTTCCTCACCGTCGCCGAGATCGTCCGGCGGTACGGGCCGACCGGCCCCCGGGAGCTTGTCGGTGACCCGGCGCTGGTCACCGACGACACCCAGATGGCGTTGGCCGTCGCCGGGGCGCTGCGTGACGCGTCCGGCTACTCGCCGGAGGTGGTGGAGCCGCTGCTGCGGCAGCGCTTCCTCGACTGGGCGGTCAGCCCCGACAACAACCGGGCCCCCGGCATGACCTGCCTGCGGGCCTGCGGCGAACTGGGCCGAGGGCTGCGCTGGCAGGAGGCCACCGTGGCCGGCTCGAAGGGGTGCGGGGCCAACATGCGGGTCACCCCGGTCGGGCTGCTCGACGTCGACCTGGACACCCTCGCCGGGCTGGCCCAACTCCAGGCCGGTCTGACCCACGGCCACCCGACCGGCCTGGCGGCCAGCGAGCTGACCGCGTACGCGGTCCGGCTGCTGCGCGACGGCGCGGCGCTCGCCGACCTGCCGGGCCTGCTCACCGAGCGGGCGCACGAGCAGCGCACCGTCTACCGGGGCGACTGGCTCGGCGACCTGTGGCAGCGGCCGGGCGACGCCGGGACACCGCGGGAGTTCATCGTCCAGGGCTGGGACGAGTGCCTGGAGGTGCTCGGCCGGCTCGATGCCGCGCTGGCCGGCCCGGACGACGGCGGCGACCCGTGCCGGCTCACCGGCGAGGGCTGGATCGCCGAGGAGGCGCTGGCCACGGCCCTGCTCTGCGCGTTGTGGCACGCCGACGACCCGGTCGGCGCGCTGGCCCGCGGTGCGACCACGGCCGGCGACTCCGACTCCATCGCGGCGCTCGCGGGCGCCTTCGCGGGTGCCGCGCACGGCATGGCCGCCTGGCCGACGGACTGGGCCACCCGGATCGAGTACGCCGACCAGCTCGCCGCCTTCGGCGCCGCCACGGACTGAACGCGGTGCGCGGGGCCGGGCGGCGTGCCGCCCGGCCCCGCGCCGGTCACATCACCGAGAGGTAGTTGTCCACGCTGGAGGCCGGGATCCGGCGCCGGGAGTAGGCGCTCGGGTTCGTGTAGTTGTACTCCTCGATGATGATGTACGACCCGTCGATGCCGGACACCCAGGCGACGTGGCCGTAGTCGCCGCCGTTCCACTGGGCGATGGCCCCCACCGCGGGGGTCTGCGAGACCATGCCGCCGTGCTTCGGGGCGGCGTCGTCCCAGTTCTTCGCGTGCCAGTAGTTGAGCGAGGTGAAGCCCGGCGGGTCGTGGGCGATGTACTTGTAGACCCGGGACGCCACGAACGACGTGCACTGCTGGAGCACGAAGCCGTACCGGTCGATCCAGGGGAAGCCGGACCCCCACGGGTAGTCGTCGACCGTGCCGAAGGCGAACTTGCCGGACGAGGCGTACCCCTGCTTGCCGTACCGGTCGGCGATGACCCGGTACTGGTAGCAGCCGGCGGCGTACCGGACGGTGGTGTACGTGGTGGTGATCATGAAGCCGATCAGTCGCCACGAGTCGCCCCGGCAGGCCTTCACCTCGACCGAGTAGCCGGTCGCCGTGCTCACCGCGTTCCACGACACCCGGACGTCCGAGGAGGTGGTCTGCGGCACCGCCCGCACGTCCTGCGGGGTGCCCGGGGCGGTGATGGTCAACGTCACGCTCGCCGTGTTCGACGCCGAGCTGTAGCCGGTCAGGTTCTCCGCCTTGAGCTGGAACTCGTACGTCCTGCCCGGGGTGAGCATGCTCATCGTGAACGTGCAGCAGGTGCTCAGCGGATACTGCGCCTTGGTCCAGCCCGACGTCCCGGCGAGCCGGTAGTAGATCCAGTAGTAGACGTTGCCGGTGCTGCTGGCCCGCCAGGAGAGCTTGGCGGCGGTGTCCCCGGAGGCGGTGGCGGTCAGGCTGCTCGGTGGCTGAGGCAGCGGCGGCATGGGCCGGGCGCTGGCCGTGTTGGTCGCTCCCGAGTCACCGGCGAGGTTGGTGGCCCGGACCCGGAACTCGTACGTGGTGCCGTTGTCGAGCAGGCCGGCCGTGAACGAGCAGCAGGTGCCGACCGGGTACGGGAGGCGCTTCCAGGTGCCGCCGGCGGGGCGCATCTCGATCCAGTAGTAGACGCTCCCGGTGGGGCTGGCGCTCCAGCGCAGCGTCACCTTGCCGTCGCCCGCGCTCGCGGTGAGCCCGGACGGTGCCTGGGGCAGCGGCGGCAGCGGCCGGGCGCTGGCCACGTTGGAGGCCGGCGAGTTACCCGAGACGTTGTTGGCCCGGACCCGGAAGTCGTACGTGGTGCCGTTGGTGAGCAGGTCGACGGTGAACGAGCAGCAGGTGTTGACCGGGTACTGGAGGCGCTTCCAGGTGCCCCCGGCGGGGCGCATCTCGATCCAGTAGTAGACGTTGGCGGTGGCGCTGGCGGTCCAGCGCAGCGTCACCTTGCCGTCGCCCGCGCTCGCGGTCAGCCCGGACGGCGCCTGGGGCAGTCCGCCGACCGAGGTCTCCCGTACGGTGCTCGAGGCGGGCCCCTCACCACCCGCGTTGTCGGCGGTCACCTTGAACTCGTAGACGTGCCCGTGCACGAGCGAGCCCCAGGTGGCCGAGGTGCGGTCGGTGGGGTACACCGACCGGGTGAAGGCGGTCTGCCCGGCGGTCACGTCCCGGTAGTAGATCCAGTAGAAGACGTCCGGCCCCACCGGGTTCCAGTCCAGGTCGATGCTGCCGTCGCCGGCGGCCAGCGCGGTGAGCCCGGTCGGCGCGGCGGGCGGCTGGTAGAACGCGGTGGCCCGGACCACCGTCGAGGTCGGCCCGTCGCCGGTCTCGTTGTTCGCCGCCAGCTTGAACTCGTACACGTGGTTGTGGGCGAGCAGCCCGGGGCTGAAGGTGCAGCAGGTGGTCACCGGGATCGAGAGCTTGGTGAAGCTCGTCTGGCCGGCGGTGACGTCGCGCTGGTAGACCCAGTAGTAGAGGTCGTCCCCCGGCTTGGTCCAGGTCAGCTTGATCTTCCCGTCGCTCTGCGGGGTCGCCGTGAGCCCGGTCACCTGGCCGGGCAGCGGGCGGCGCGGCGTCGCCTGCACCACGTTCGACGGCAGGGACTCGCCGCCCTGCGCCGTGGTGGTCACCTTGAACTCGTAGGTGTGCCCGTTCGCCAGGTAACCGATGTTCACCGTGCAGCAGGTGGCGACCGGCAGCGGCAGCTGGGTGAACGCGGTCTCGCCCTCGGTGACGTCCCGCCGGTAGACCCAGTACCACGCGTTCGGAGTGGTGCTCGCGCCCCAGGTCAGCTGGACCTGGCCGTCACCGGCCGTGGCGGTCAGGGTGCCCGGCGCCGCCGGCCTCGGGTACGTGGAGGTGGCCTGGGCGGTGTTCGACACCGCCGACTCGCCACCCAGGTTGCTCGCGCTGACCGTGAACTCGTACTGGTGGCCGTGGAGCAGGTAACCGGCGGTCATCGCGCAGCAGGTGGTGATCGGCAGCGGCAGCTGGGTGAACTCGGTCTCACCCGCGGTCACGTCCCGCTGGCGTACCAGGAAGTGCACTCCCTCGGACGGGCCCTGCCAGGCCAGGTCGATCTGGCCGTCGGCGCGGGCCGTGGCGGTCAGGTTGGTCGGCGCGGCCGGCACCGCGTACCGGGCGGTGGCGCGGACCGGTGCCGACCGGGGCGACTCGCCCCCGCCGTGGCTCGCGGTGACCACGAACTCGTACTCGTGGTCCCGGGCGAGCCAGGTGGCGGTGACCGTCAGGTCGATCGGGTTGTCGTCGTTGACCGGCGCGAACTCGGTCTCCCCGGCGGTGACGTCCCGCCGCAGCACGTCGTAGCGCCAGGCGTAGGGGACGGCCGACCAGGTGAGCTTGACCGAGCCGTCGGTGCCGGCGGTCGCGGTCAGGTTGGCCGGGGTGGGCGGCGGCGCGATGGTCACCGCGACGCTGCGGGTCGGGGACGGCTGCCCGGAGCCGGTGGCGTTGCGCGCGGTGACCCGGTACTCGTAGGTGTGGCCGGTCTTCGTGCCGCCCAGGTCGGCGTTGGTCCCGGTGGGCTGGGCCACCCGGGCGAAGTGGGTCTGGCCGACGGTGACGTCGCGTTGGTGCACCTCGTAGCTGATCCCGGTGCCGGTGACCGCCGGCCAGGACAGGTGGACCGCGCCGGTCGGGTCGGCGGTGGCGGTCAGGTTGGCCGGGGCGGCGGGCAGCAGCGCCGGGTCGGGCACCGGCCGGGGCCAGGCGACGTCGACGAAGCGGGGCCGGTAGATCCGGGCGTCGCTGTACAGGTCGTCGTCGTTGAGGCTGTGCACGTTGTACGACACCAGCAGCCGGCCGGACGGGGCCAGCTCCGGGTGGAGCCGGGCGTCGTAGACGATCACGCCCTGCCGCGCCGCCGGTTCGGGCGCGGTGAACAGGTCGATCGGGCCGCTGAACGGGCCGGTCGGCGAGGCGGCGGTGTAGGCGATCACCTGCGTGCCGAACGTGACGTTGCCCTGCACGGTGACGACCACGTACTGGTCGCCCACCCGCTGCGCGCCGAACGCGGTGCCGACGCCGGAGAGCGGCAGCCGCGCCGAGGTGGCGACCCCGCTGGACCAGCCGGTCCCGGTCCAGAACTGCCAGCCGCCGGTGAGCCCGCCGGCGGGCACCCGGGCCAGGTGGGCGAAGCGCTGCTGGTCGGCGGCCACGTACTCGGAGCCGTAGACGTACGTCCAGGGGCCGTCCTCCAGTACCGCGGCGCCCCACGCGACGGTGTCGCCCAGCGGCAGTTCGGTGACCGCGGTGGTGGTGAGGCCAGGCAGCGCCAGGGTGGCCAGCGCGGTGCCGGTCAGCACCACGTCGAGGCTGCCCTCGCCGGTGCGCTTGTAGCGGTTGACCAGCGCCCGGACCGAGTTGCCCTCGACCGTCGCGTCGGCGATCCAGTACCACTCGCCGGGCACCCCGGACGGGATCAGCGACTGCGGGGCGGTGGTGGTGCCACCGTGGACGGTCGAGGTGAGCGCCGTCCCGTCCTGCACCACCGCCGAGTTGTTGATCATCGGACTGCTCCGGGGCCGGCTGAAGTCCGCGTTGACGGTGCCCAGCATGGTGTCGGAGAAGAGCCAGGCCATCCGCCCGTCGGGCAACGCCACCGAGGCGGTGCTGTCCGCCCCGCTCCAGCGTCCGCTGGTGTTGCCGTAGTTGTTGAAGAGCGTCGTGAGGGCGGCCCCGGTCATCCCGCCCGACGGCAGTTCCGCCGCCCGGGCCGGCGCGGCCGGCACCACCAGTCCGACCCAGCCGACCGCGGCCACCAGGCCCGTCGCCAGTCGGGCACGCCAGCGTCCCCCCATGGTTCATCCCCATTCCCCGGCGCGCGGGCGCCCCCCGGCGAGCGCCACGGCGCGCTCATTGGCCGGGAAGCTATCAGGACCCCGGGGCGGTGTGGATCATCCGGACGGATCGATCCAGTGAAATACGTACCGGTCGCGACGGCCGGGCTCAGGCCAGGGCGCCGGCGGCGAGCCAGCCCACCGCCAGCGCCACCCCGACCCCGACCGGCCAGGGCCACCAGCGTCCCGGCCGGCGCAGCCGGAGCCAGCCGGCCAGCAGGCAACCGGCCGCCGCCAGGCAGGCCACCAGGAGCACCACCCACGATGCCGCGCCCCGGTCGGCGGCCCGGCCCGCCCCGCTGACCTCGGGGCTGAACCAGGCCAGCAGGTAGCCGTAGAGCAGCAACAACGGGCCACCGACGACCGACGCGAGCACCGCCAGCAGCCGACGGGTCCGCACCGCCACCCCGACCCCGGGGGTACGACTGGTCACCGCACCACTATGGCGGGGCGACCACGGGCCGCGTGACGGGGGCGGCGTACCGGCGTCCACAGCGTCGCCGGCCCGGTCGGCGGCGACCCGCTCACGGCGGCCCGGCGGTCCTCGCCGGCCGCGCCGCCCGCCGCCCGGCGGCGCGGCCGGGATGCCTGGTCAGGCGGGTGACGGGACGGTTGTCGGTACCGACCGCTACGGTTCGGGGGTAGCACGATCACGGGAGGTCGACAGCGGTGGCCGAAGGCGGCAGCGTGTCCGAAGAAGCGGTTCCCCAGGCGGTCAGCCCGGCCCAGGAGGCAGCGGCGGGCGCCGAGCCGACCCCGGAGGCGCGGGAGCGGCACGCCACGCTCAGCCAGGAGCTGACCGAGCACCAGTACCGCTACTACGTGCTGGACGCGCCGATCGTCTCCGACGCCGAGTTCGACCAGCAGCTGCGCGAGCTGGAGGCGCTGGAGGCGGAGTACCCGGCGCTGCGCACCCCCGACTCGCCGACCCAGCGGGTCGGTGGCACCTTCTCCACCGACTTCACCCCGGTCACCCACGCCGAGCGGATGCTCTCGCTGGACAACGCCTTCGCCGACGAGGAGCTGGCGGCCTGGGCCGAGCGCGTCGAGCGCGACGCCGGGGGCCCGGTGCCCTACCTCTGCGAGCTGAAGGTCGACGGCCTGGCCATCAACCTGACGTACGAGAACGGCCGGTTGGTCCGGGCCGCGACCCGGGGCGACGGGCGCACCGGCGAGGACGTCACCGCCAACGTGCGCAGCATCCGCGACGTGCCGGCCCGGCTCACCCCCTCCGACGACTTCCCCGACGTGCCCGGGTTCCTCGAGGTGCGCGGCGAGATCTACTTCCCGGTCGCGGCCTTCGCCGACCTCAACGCCGGCCTCGTCGAGCAGGGCAAGGCCCCGTTCGCCAATCCGCGCAACGCGGCCGCCGGCAGCCTGCGCCAGAAGGACCCACGGGTCACCGCGTCCCGGCCGCTGCGCCTCGTGGTGCACGGCATCGGCGCCCGGAAGGGCTTCCAGCCGGCCGCGCAGTCCGAGGCGTACGCGGCGCTCGCGGCGTGGGGGCTGCCGACCAGCGACCGCTGGCGGGTGGTGCCCGACCTGGCCGGCGTGGCGGACTTCATCGCCTACTACGGCACGCACCGGCACGACGTCGAGCACGAGATCGACGGCGTGGTGGTGAAGGTCGACCCGGTCTCCATCCAGGGCCGGCTCGGCTCGACCAGCCGCGCGCCGCGCTGGGCGATCGCCTTCAAGTACCCGCCGGAGGAGGTGACCACCAAGCTGCTCGACATCGACGTGAACGTCGGGCGTACCGGCCGGGTCACCCCGTTCGCCGTCCTGGAGCCGGTCCGGGTGGCCGGCTCCACGGTCGCCCTGGCGACCCTGCACAACGCCCAGGAGGTCGAGCGCAAGGGGGTGCTGATCGGCGACACGGTGGTGCTGCGCAAGGCCGGTGACGTCATCCCGGAGGTGCTCGGCCCGGTGGTCGACCTGCGCCCCGCCGACGCCCGCCCGTTCGTCATGCCCACCACCTGCCCGGCCTGCGGCACCCCGCTGGCGCCGGCCAAGGAGGGCGACGTCGACATCCGCTGCCCCAACGCCCGCGGCTGCCCGGGCCAGATCCGGGAGCGGGTCTTCTACCTGGCCAGCCGCCGGGTGCTCGACATCGAGGCGCTCGGCGAGAAGAGCGCGGCCGCGCTGCTGGACGGGCAGATCATCACCAACGAGGGCGACCTGTTCCAGCTCGACGCCGAGCAGTTGGCCCGCGCGCCGTTCTTCGTCAACAAGGACGGCACGCTCGGCAGCAACGCCACCAAGCTGCTGGACAACCTGGCGGTGGCCCGGGAGCGGGATCTGTGGCGGGTGCTCGTCGCGCTCTCCATCCGGCACGTCGGCCCGACCGCGGCGCAGGCCCTCGCCCGGCACTTCCGCTCGATCGACGCGATCGAGGCCGCCGGCGAGGAGGAGCTGTCCTCGGTGGATGGTGTCGGCCCGACCATCGCGGCGAGCATCAAGGAGTGGTTCGCCGTCGACTGGCACCGCGAGGTGGTGGCCAAGTGGGCCGCGGCCGGGGTACGGATGGCCGAGGCGGGCGGCGAGGAGGGGCCGCGTCCGCTGGACGGGCTGACCGTGGTGGTCACCGGCACCCTCGCCGGGTTCAGCCGGGATCAGGCGTCCGAGGCGATCCAGAGCCAGGGCGGCAAGGTCACCGGCTCGGTCTCCAAGAAGACCAGTTTCGTGGTGGTGGGGGACAACCCCGGCAGCAAGGCCGACAAGGCGGCCAGCCTCAAGCTGCCGATCCTCGACGAGGACGGCTTCCGGGTGCTGCTGGAGTCCGGCCCGGACGCTGCCCGGGAGGTGGCCCGCGTCGAGGGGTGAGCACCGGGCCATTTTGGATCTTGACGCGACCTTGCCGCGTATACCAACTTAATTACGACTACGACCGATTCGTGACTGTCGTGTCGGGGAAATCGGCACCGAGGGCGTTTCATTGGCGTACGGCGTGTGAAGGGGCACGCCCCGGCTGTCCCCGGGAGGTGCGATGGAGACCGCCGATCCGCGAAACTCCGTGCCACCCGGGCGGAGCGGGCCGTTCTTCGGCTTCGTGGTCGCGGTCGGTGTCCTGGCCGTGCTCGTCTCGGCCGGGCCGCTGGCCGGGCTCCCCGGGCGGCTGTCCGCGATGCCGGCGGCCTTCTGGACCATGGCGGCGCTCGCCGTCGCCTGCGACGCCCGACCGTTCCTGCCGCCCGGCCGCCGGGCCGGCTCGGCGGTCTTCCCGTCGACCTGCTTCACCTTCGCCATCCTGCTCGGCTGGGGGCTCGGCCCGGCCGTGGCGGTGCAGGCCGTCGCGGTGGCCGTCTCCGGCTGGCGGATGGGGCACGCCCCCTGGCGCACCGCCTTCAACGCCGCCCAGTACGCCTGCGCCCTCGCCGGTGCGTACGCGGTGACCCGGCTGGGGCCCGGTGGCCTCTTCGACGGGGGGCGGCTGTACTGGACCGACGTGGCCGTGGTCGGCGCCGCCACCGCGGCCTGGTTCGCGGTCAACTACGCGCTGGTCAGCTCCGCGATCCGGCTGCGCTTCGGGGACCGCTGGTGGCCCACCGTCCGGCTCGGCCTCGCGTACGAGCTGCTCTCCACCGGGTCGCTGCTGCTGCTCGCCCCGGTGCTGGTGGCCGCCGCCCGGGCCAGCGCCGCGCTGATCCCGCTGGTGCTGGTGCCGCTCTTCGCGGTCTACCGGATGGCCCGGCTCTCCGCTGAGCGGGAGCAGTTGGCCGCGCTCGACCCGCTCACCGGCCTGCCCAACCGCAAGGCCCTGCTCAGCGAGGTGGCCGAGCAGGTGCACCTGCACGCCGAGCGGGCCGCCCGGGGTGAGTCGGACGGCCACCTGGCCCTGCTGCTGCTCGACCTGGACCGGTTCAAGCACGTCAACGACGCGCTCGGGCACGCGGTCGGCGACCGGCTGCTGGTCGAGGTGAGCGCCCGGCTGGCCGCGGTGGTCGGCGAGGGCGAGCTGCTGGCCCGGCTCGGCGGCGACGAGTTCGCCATCGTCGTACCCGGGATCACCGGCGCCGAGCAGGCGCGCGAGCGGGCCGGCCGGGTGGTCGCCGCGCTCGCCGAGCCGGTGCCGCTGGACGGGCTGCCGTTGGACGTCGGCGGTTCCATCGGCGTGGCGATCTACCCCGACCACGGCGAGGACTTCGCCACCCTGATGCGCCACGCCGACGTGGCCATGTACGACGCCAAGCACCGCAACGACACGGTCGCCGTCTACGCGGCCGAGTCCGACCACAACTCGGCGGAGCGGCTCAGCCTCCTGGCCGACCTGCGCCGGGTGCTGGAGGCCACGCCGCGCCGGGTCCTGGAGGCCACGCCGCGCCGGGTCGAGGAGCCAACCCCCGGCGTACGCGGCGGCGACGGCGCGGCCCTGGCGCCCGCGCCGGGCCTGGCCAACCCGGGCCGGACCGCCCGCGGCGACGCGGTCGCCCGCAACGGCGGCCGGGGTCGGCCGGCCCGCCCCGGCGACGGGTCGCGGCGGCGCTGGCTGCGCCGCCGGCCGGCCCGGGTGGAGGGGCGGGCCGACGACGAGCTGATCAACCGGATCGTCACGAGCGCCGACCCGATCCGCCGGCGGTCCCGCGCGCTCGCCGCCGAGGAGCCGGTGGGGGTCGCCGGTGACGCCGCCCGGCTCCCGGAGGCGTCCACCGCCGCCGCCCGCCTCGCCCCCACGTCCGCCCCGCCGCTGGACCGGGACGGCGGGACGACCGACGACCTCACCGGCCGGCCGCGAGGCGGTGCCGGCGAGGCCGGCGAGCAGGCGGCGGCCACCGGTCCGGGACCGGGCGCCGTGACCGACCCCGCCCCGCCCCGGCCGGGCGGGAACGGCCGGCGGCCGGCCGACCCCCGGGCGGGCGTGCCCGGTGCGGCGGGTCCGGGCGGGGTGGCCGGCGGCGGCCCCGGGAACGGTCCGGCGGGCGACCCGGGCGAGATCACCATGTACTACCAGCCGCAGATCGCCATCGCGACCGGCGAGGTCGTCGGGGTGGAGGCGCTGCTGCGCTGGCGGCATCCGCGCCGCGGCATGGTCGACCCGGGGGAGCTGATCCAGGTCGCCGAGCAGAGCGCGGTGATGCGGCTGCTCACCCGCCGGGTGGTCGACGACGTGGTGGAGCAGGTGGCGAAGTGGTCGGCGGCCGGCATCACGCTCCGCGCGGCGCTCAACGTCAGCGTGCGTGACCTGCACACCGGCGAGATCGCCGACCAGATCGCCGACCGGCTCACCCGGTACGGCGTCAGCCCGGACCGGCTCCAGGTGGAGATCACCGAGGGTGCCCTGATGGCCGATCCGCGGCGGGTGCTGGCCAGCATCACCCAGCTGCACCGGATCGGCGTCGGCATCGCGCTGGACGACTTCGGCACCGGGTACTCGTCCCTGCAGCACCTGCGCCGGCTGCCGCTGTCCGAGGTGAAGGTCGACCGGTCGTTCGTCCTCGGCATGGCCGACGATCCGGACGACGCGGCGATCGTCCGGTCGATGATCGAGCTGGCCGGCGCGCTCGGCCTGCGGGTGGTCGCCGAGGGCGTGGAGGACGAGCGCACCTGGCGGCTGCTCCACGCGGCCGGCTGCGACGTGGCCCAGGGCTGGTTCCACGCCCGGCCCATGCCCGCCGCCGACCTGGTCGCCTGGCTGTCCCGGTACCGCCCGGTCCGGCCGGCGGGCCCGGCCGACGGCGACGGCCCCCGCCGCCCGTCCCGCTGAACGGGGCCGCGGGGGAGTCGGGGGCGTCGGGGCGACGGCGGGACAATAGACTCGCTCCGGTCACCGCGCGTCATCGTCAACCGTGGCACGCGCGGCCGGCACACCGCAGACGCAGCAGGACAAGCCACTGAAGGGGGCAGCCGATGGCCGCCATCTCCCGCGAGGAGGTCGCGCACCTCGCGCGACTGTCGCGGCTCGCCGTCACCGAGGAGGAGTTGGACACCTTCGCCGGTCAGCTGGACGTGATCCTCCAGTCGGTCGCCCAGGTCGGCGAGGTCGCCGCGGCGAACATCCCGCCGACCTCCCACTCGGTGCCGCTGACCAACGTGCTCCGCGAGGACGTGGTGACGCCCTGCCTGACCCCGCAGGAGGTGCTCTCGGGCGCGCCCGACGCCGAGGAGCAGCGGTTCCGCGTCCCGCGGATCCTGGACGAGGATGTGGCCTCATGAGCGACCTGACCAAGCTGACCGCCGCGGAGATCGCCGGGCTGGTGGCCACCGGGGAGACCTCGGCCGTCGAGGTGACCCGGGCCCACCTGGACCGGATCGCCGCCGTCGAGGACCGGGTCCACGCCTTCCTGCACGTCGACACCGAGGGCGCCCTCGCGGCCGCCCGCGAGGTGGACGAGCGCCGGGCCGCCGGCGCCGAGCTGGGCCCGCTCGCGGGCGTGCCGGTCGCCGTGAAGGACGTGCTGGCCACGAAGGGCGTGCCGACCACCGTCGGCTCGAAGATCCTGGAGGGCTGGCGCCCGCCGTACGACGCCACGATCGTGCAGCGGCTGCGCGAGGCCGGCACGGTGATGCTCGGCAAGACCAACATGGACGAGTTCGCCATGGGCTCCTCCACCGAATACTCCGCGTACGGGCCGACCCGTAACCCGTGGGACCTGGAGCGCATCCCGGGCGGGTCGGGTGGCGGCAGCGCCGCGGCGCTGGCCGCGTACGAGGCGCCGCTCTCGATCGGCTCGGACACCGGCGGCTCGATCCGCCAGCCGGGCGCGGTCACCGGCACGGTCGGCGCGAAGCCCACCTACGGCGGCACCTCCCGGTACGGGCTGGTCGCGTTCTCCTCGTCGCTGGACACGCCCGGCCCGTGCGCGCGTACCGTGCTGGACGCCGCGCTGCTGCACCAGGTGATCGGCGGTCACGACCCGCGCGACTCCACCTCGATCCCGGCCCCGGTGCCGGACGTGGTGGCCGCCGCGAAGCTCGGCGCGAACGGCGACCTGACCGGCGTGAAGCTCGGCGTGGTCACCGAGTTCACCGGCGAGGGCGCCGAGCCGGGCGTGATGGCCGCGTTCCGCGAGTCGGTGGAGGCCCTCGCGAAGCTGGGCGCCGAGATCGTCGAGGTCTCCTGCCCGCACTTCAGGTACGCGCTGCCGGCCTACTACCTGATCGCGCCGAGCGAGTGCTCCTCCAACCTGGCCCGGTTCGACGGCGTCCGGTTCGGCCTGCGGGTCGGCGACGACGGCAACCGGTCGCTGGAGGAGGTCATGTCGCTGACCCGCGAGGCCGGCTTCGGCCCCGAGGTGAAGCGGCGCATCATGCTCGGCACGTACGCGCTCTCCTCGGGCTACTACGACGCCTACTACGGGCAGGCGCAGAAGGTCCGTACCCTGATCACCCGGGACTTCACCGCGGCGTTCGAGCAGGTGGACGCGCTGATCTCGCCGACCACCCCGTTCGTGGCCTTCCCGATCGGGGCCCGCACGTCGGACCCGTACCAGATGTACCTGGCCGACCTGTTCACCATCCCGACCAACCTGTACGGCGGGCCGGCGATCTCGGTGCCGTGCGGCCTGGCCGACGGGCTGCCGGTCGGCTTCCAGATCATGGCCCCGACCATGGCCGACGACCGGATGTACCGGGTCGCCGCCGCGCTGGAGTCCACGGTCGGCACCTTCACCCCACCGGCACTGTGAGGCAGGAGCACCGATGACGACGACACTGCCCGCGTACGACGAGGTCGTGGCGCGCTACGAACCGGTGATCGGTCTGGAGACCCACGTCGAGCTGGGCACGAACACCAAGATGTGGTGTGGCTGCCCGACCGACTTCGGCGGCGAGCCGAACACCCGGGTCTGCCCGGTCTGCCTGGGTCTGCCCGGCTCGCTGCCGGTGGCCAACAAGGCGGCCATCGAGGCGACCATCCGGATCGGGCTGGCGCTGAACTGCTCGATCGCCGAGTGGTGCCGGTTCGCCCGGAAGAACTACTTCTACCCGGACATGCCGAAGAACTTCCAGATCAGCCAGTACGACGAGCCGCTCTGCTTCGACGGCTACCTGGACGTCGAGGTCAACGGGGAACTCGTGCGGATCGGCATCGAGCGGGTGCACCTGGAGGAGGACACCGGCAAGACGCTGCACGTCGGCGGCGCCACCGGCCGTATCCACGGGGCCACCGAGTCGCTGGTCGACTACAACCGGGCCGGCATCCCGCTGGTCGAGATCGTCACCAAGCCGATCCCGGGCACCGGCGCGCTCGCGCCGGAGGTGGCCCGGGCGTACGTCACGGAACTGCGCGACGTGATCCGCTCGCTGGGCGTCTCCGACGTCCGGATGGAGGAGGGCTCGCTGCGCTGCGACGTGAACACCTCGCTGAACCTGCCGGGCGCGGAGTGGGGCACCCGCACCGAGACCAAGAACGTCAACTCGCTGCGCTCGGTCGAGCGGGCGGTCCGCTCGGAGATGCTGCGCCAGGCGTCGGTGCTGGACGCGGGCGGCCGGATCGTCCAGGAGACCCGGCACTTCCACGAGGACACCGGCGACACCACGTCGGGCCGGTCCAAGGAGACCGCCACCGACTACCGCTACTTCCCGGAGCCGGACCTGGTGCCGCTGGCGCCGGACACCGCCTGGGTGGCCGAGCTGAAGGCGGCCCTGCCGGAGCTGCCGCGGCTGCGCCGCAAGCGGATCCAGCAGGACTGGGGCCTGTCCGACCTGGACATGCAGTCGGTGGTCAACGCCGGCGCGGTCGAGCTGATCGAGGCGACCGTGGCCGCCGGCGCCACCCCGGCCGCGGCCCGCAAGTGGTGGCTGGGCGAGCTGTCCCGCCGCGCCAACGAGACCGGCGGGGAGCTGGCCGACGTGGGCGCCACGCCGGCCCAGGTCGCCGAGCTGCAGGGCCTGGTCGACGCCGGCAAGCTCAACGACAAGCTGGCCCGGGCCGTGCTGGAGGGTGTGGTGGCCGGCGAGGGCTCGCCGACCGAGATCATGACCAACCGGGGGCTGGAGGTCGTCTCGGACACCGGGGCGCTCACCGCCGCCGTGGACGAGGCCATCGCCGCCAACCCGGACGTCGCCGACAAGGTTCGCAGCGGCAAGGTCGCGGCGGCCGGCGCGCTGGTCGGCGCGGTCATGAAGACCACCCGCGGCCAAGCGGACGCCAAGACCGTCCGCGAGCTGATCCTGGAGCGCCTCGGCGCCCAGGGCTGAGCCCCACCCGGAGGGCCGCCGCCGTGACCCGGTGGCGGCCTTTCGACCTCCCCGGAGTACGCGCGCGATCCGCGCCACCCCCTCGCGAGGGCGTCAACGGCGACGCCCGGATGGAGTCACCGTGAACCAGCACGACCTCGACGTCCTCGACGAGATCCAGCGCCGGGTGCTCTGGCTCGCCACCCGCATCGTGGATGCCGCCAACCACGACCGGGACACTGGCGACGGGGTGAAGGTGGGCGGTCACCAGGCGTCCAGCGCCTCGCTGGTCACCGCGATGACCGCGCTCTGGTTCCACCACCTGGACGGCGAGGACCGGGTCGCGGTGAAGCCGCACGCCTCGCCGGTCTTCCACGCCATCCAGTACCTGCTCGGCAACCTCGACCGGTCGTACCTGCCGAAGCTGCGGGCGCGCGGCGGACTCCAGTCGTACCCGTCGCGGACCAAGGACCCGGACGGGGTGGACTTCTCCACCGGCTCGGTCGGTCTGGGTGCCGCCGCCCCGCTGTTCGCCGCGGTGACCCGCCGCTACGTGGACGCGCACTTCGGCGCCCGACCGCACTCCCGGTTCGTCGCGCTGATCGGTGACGCGGAGCTGGACGAGGGGAACATCTGGGAGGCGGTCGCCGACCCGGCCACCACCGGCCTGGGCAACGTGATGTGGCTGGTCGACTTCAACCGCCAGTCGCTGGACCGGGTCGTCCCCGGGGTGCGGATCAACCAGTGGCGGGGCCAGTTCGAGGCCGCCGGCTGGCACGTCGTCGAGGTCAAGTACGGCCGCAAGCTGGCTGAGGCGTACGCCCGGCCGGGCGGCGCGGCGCTGCGCGACTGGATCGACCTGATGCCGAACGAGCAGTACCAGTCGCTGTTCGGGCTGGCCGGGCCGGCCCTGCGCAAGCAGTTCCTGGACGGCGCGCCGGCCGAGGTGGCGGCCTTCGTGGCCGACATCCCCGACGACGAACTGGGCCCGCTCGTCACCGACCTGGGCGGGCACGACCTGGAAGCCATGCTCGACGCGTACGCCCAGTGCGACGCGGTCACCGACCGGCCCAGCGTCGTCTTCGCGTACACGGTGAAGGGGTGGGGGCTGCCGATCGCCGGCAACCCGCGCAACCACTCGGCCCTGCTCAGCACCGAGCAGGTCGACGCGCTGCGGGCGGCGCACGGCCTGACCGCCGAGACCGAGTGGGACCGCCTCGACCCGGCGTCGGAGGCCGGCATCCGGGCCGGCGAGCGCCGGGAGGCGCTGTCCCGCGCGCCGCGCGAGCGGGCGCTGGGCGTCACCGTGCCGGAGACCACCCGGGTACGCGCGAACAAGCCGGTCTCCACCCAGGAGGTCTTCGGCCGGGTGCTGGTCGACCTGGCCCGCGACCCGCAGGTGGCGCCGTACCTGGTCACCACCGCCCCGGACGTGGCCACCTCGACCAACCTGGCCGGGTTCATCAACAAGACCGGCGTGTTCGCTCCCACCGAGCAGCGGTCCTGGACCGAGGACCGGATGCTGCGCTGGACGGAGAGCCCCGCCGGCCAGCACATCGAGCTGGGCATCTCGGAGATGAACCTGTTCCTGCTGCTCGGC
Source organism: Micromonospora sp. NPDC050495 (assembly GCF_040655175.1). Lineage (NCBI taxonomy): Bacteria > Bacillati > Actinomycetota > Actinomycetes > Micromonosporales > Micromonosporaceae > Micromonospora > Micromonospora sp. NPDC050495. Next base: position 138,437 of record NZ_JBFAJK010000008.1, read on the forward strand.
CAGCTCGGGCTGTCGTGGGACCTGTCCGGTCAGCCCCTGCTGCCGGTGGGCACCGTCTACGACCCGTTCGTGCTGCGCGGGCTGGACGCCTTCCTCTACGGCACGTACTCCGGTTCCCGGTTCGTGGTGGCCGGCACCCCGTCCGGCATCACGCTGGCCCCGGAGGGCGGCGCGCACCAGTCCACCATCACCGCCTCCGTCGGCCTGGAGCTGCCCGGGGTCACCTTCCTGGAGCCGGCGTACGCCGGCAGCCTCGACTGGCTGCTCTGCGACGCGCTCGGCCAGATCGCCCAGGGGGCGGCGCCGGCGGCCACGGCCGCGCCGGCCGAGGACGGGGCGTACTACTTCCGGCTCAGCACCCGCCCGATCGACCAGGCGCCCTTCGAGGCGGCCCGGGCCCGGGTCGGTGACGCCGTGCTGCGCCGGCAGGTGGTGGCCGGCGCGTACCGGCTGGTGGACGCGCACGAGGCGTACCCGCAGCTGGCGGACGCCCCGGTCGTGCAGCTCGCCGCCTCCGGCGCGGTGCTGCCCGAGGTGCTGGCGGCCGCCGCGGAGCTGGCGGAGGAGGGGGTCGCGGCGCACGTGGTCGACGTGACCAGCCTGGACCGGCTCTACGGGGCCTGGCAGCGGACCCTGCGCCAGGGGGTGCGGACGGCGACCGTGCCGAGCGTGCCCGGCGCGCTGCGCTCGACGTTCGCCGACCGGGTCCCGGTGGTGACCGTGCACGACGCGGCCTCGCACGCGATGGCCTGGCTCGGTTCCGCGCTCGGCGCCCCGGCGGTCCCGCTCGGGGTCGACGAGTTCGGCCAGTCCGGCAGCGTCGCGGAGCTGTACGAGCTGCACGACCTGCTCCCCGGCAGCATCGTCAACGCCGCGCTGGCCGCGCTCTCACTGCGCTGACCCGGCGCCGCCGGCGCCCTTCCGTCTCCGCTCTGCGCCAGCCTCCTCGCGGCCCCTTCGCCGGCCTCTTCGGCGGCCTCTTCGCGGCCCCTTCGCCGACGGCGGGGCCGCGAGAGCCCGCGGGGGAGGGCTTGGGGTGGCCCGGTCGGTCGGCCAGCGGTGGCAGCCGGCGGCAGGGCCGGCACCGCTGGCCCGCCGGGCGCTGACGATTGCGCTCCGTAACGGCGGTCCTGATGACTCTGAGTGGTGGCCATTCCGGGGCGGCAGGGAATGCCCGTCGCCGCTTTGCTCTGCAGCCGTATACGCAGCACCCACCTGAGCTGCTATTTCCCTCTGATGCCGCTCTGCAGCCATCGGCGCAGCGGTGACGGTCCGTGTACCGCTGCGCCGATGGCTGCAGAGCAAAGGCAGAAAACTGGCCGGCCGTCCGGGGCCGGGGAGATTACCCCCAGTGATTGAGCGTGCGGCGACGCCAGCGGCGAGCCGGGCTGCCTCAACCCGTGGTGGTGGGGCTGGGGGAGGAGGAGGGCGGGACCGGGGACTCCGAACCGCCCCGGGTCGGGGTGGGGGTGACCGGCACCTGGTCGCCCTTCTTCGGGTCCTGGATCACGTGCCGTTCCAGGTTGACCTGCGACTGACCGGTGCCGCCGACGGTGATGTCGTCGTACGCCTGGAGCAGTTTCTGCTGGTCGAAGTAGAGCACCGACATGGTCAGCGGGGTGGGCTTCTCGCCCTCCAGGCCGCGCAGCCCGGCACCGCCCGTGGAGCCCTCCACCATCAGTGTGGTCGGTTGCTTGCCCGGCACCTGCGGCAGCTTCGACACCTGGCGGGCATGGGCGTGCCCGGCGAGGACGAGCGGGCAGGTGCCGGAGAGCGGCCCGGCCGAGGCCGGATCGTGCACCAGGGCGATGTCCACCTTCCGGGGCGATTTGTTGACCGTGGTGGCGAGCTGCTCGCCGACCCCGATCACCTGCTCGGCGACCTGCTTGGTGAGCCCGCTGCCGGCCGGGGAGGTCTCCTTGTCCGGGGTGAACCGGGGGTCGCCGATGCCGGCGATGGTCAGCCCGGACACGGTGACGGTGGAGTTGTCCAGCACAATGGCGTTGGGCTGCTGGTCGACCGCCGCCGCCGTCTTCGCCGAGTCGTGGTTGCCCCGGATGTAGACGTACGGCTTCTTCAGCAGGCCGATCGAGCCGACGAAGGACGCCTCCGGCTCGCTGCCCCAGTCGGTGATGTCCCCGGTGTCGATCACCACGTCGATGTTGAACTGCTCCACCACCGTGCGGATCAGCTGCCAGCCCGTCGGGTTGAGGTGCATGTCGGAGACGTGCAGCACCCGGGTGGTCCCCGGCGACGGCTGGACCAGCGGCAGGGAAGAGACCGTGGTGTAGAGCTTGCTGACGTTGCCCACCAGCCGCTGGAGCTGCTCGGCGTAGCGGGTGTAGTCGTTGGCGATGCGCCGCGCGTCACCCACGATGGCCGGGGCGTTGACCAGCAGCCCTTCGTAACGGGGCTCCTCGATGGCCTGCGGGCGGACGGTGGCGGCGGCCAGCCCGAGGCTGCCGGCACCGACCACGAGCGCGAGCCCGCCGGCCCAGGCCATCCGGCGGACGTCCCGGAAGACCAGCCCGGCCAGCAGCACGGTGGCCAGCACCACTGAGGCGAGCGTCCGCAGCCCGAGGCGCATCACCCCGGAGCGGACGTCCTCGACGGCGGACTGGCTGGCCCGGCTGATGCTCGCCGGGTCGTCGATCAGCGCCTCGGTACGCCGCTGGTCGAGCGCACCCAGCTCGACGGTCAGGTAGGCCGGCCCGTCGTGGCTGTCGAGCAGCAGTGCGCCCAGCGGCGGTACGTCCACGGTCGTCCCGCCGCTCAGCGAGGGGCTGAGGTTGAGCTGCGCCCGGAACGGCCCGATGTCGGTGCTGACATGCCCGCCGGCGTACGTGCCGCCGACGACTCCGGCCAGCGTGACCACGAGCAGGGCCAGCACCGTGCCGAGCCGGCGCAGCCAGCCCGGCGGCCGTCCGTTCCGCCGCGGTCGCGACGCCCAGCGGCGGGCGCGCCCGGTGGCCGGGGCCGCCTCGTCCCCGGTGCTGCGCTGCTCGTTCTCCTGGCCGTCCATGCTGAGATTCTGTCCTGCCCGTCGACGGATCTTGGGAAACCGCGGGAAGCGTCGAGCTTCTCACGTCCGACAACTCCAGTTCGGCGCGTCTGGCGCCGCGCGGCGACCGAGGGGCGGGGCGGTCAACTTCGGCCGGCGCCGCCGTCCGCGAAGACCAGCCGCAGGATCCGGTCGTCCTCCGGCGCCGGCTTGCCCCGCCCGTCCCGGTTGGAGGTGGTCACCCAGATCGAGCCGTCCGGGGCCGCCGCGGCGGCCCGCAGCCGGCCGTACTTGCCGGTGAGCAGGGCCCGTGGCTGCCCGAGCACGGTGCCGTTGCCGGTCAGTTCGACCAGCCAGAGCCGCTCGCCGCGCAGGCAGGCGGTGACCAGCAGCCGCTGCACGGCGGCCAGCCCCGAGCAGGACGCGTCGGCGGTCCGCCACTGGGTGATCGGGTTGACGTAGCGCTTGTCGTCGGCGCGCCCCTCCACCTGCGGCCAGCCGTAGTTGCGGCCCTTGTCGATCTGGTTGATCTCGTCCCAGGTGTTCTGGCCGAACTCGACGGCGTACATCCGCTTCTCCGGCGTCCAGGCGAAGCCCTGCACGTTCCGGTGCCCGAGCGACCAGACCGGGGAGCCGGGGGTGGGATTGCCGGGGGCGGCCTTGCCGTCCCGGGTGATCCGCAGGATCTTGCCGCCGAGGCTCTTCGGGTCCTGCGCGGCGGCGGACCGGCCGGCGTCGCCGGTACTGGCGTAGAGGAAGCCGTCGGGGCCGAAGCCCAGGCCGCCACCGTCGTGGTTGCCGGCCTTGGGAATGCCGGTGAGGATCGGGGTGGGTGGCTTGCCCAGCTCCAGCTTGGCGATCCGGTTGTCCTGCTCGGCGGTGTAGTAGATGAAGACCGTGCGGTCCCGCGCATAGGCCGGGGAGACCGCGATGCCGAGCAGCCCGGCCTCGCCGCCGGCCGCCACGTCGGGCACGGTCTGCGCCACGGTGACGGTCAGGCCCTCCGGCCCGGATCCCGGACCGACCCGGAGGATCCGGCCGCTGTTGCGCTCGGTGACCAGCGCGGCGCCGTCCGGCAGGAAGGCGATCGCCCACGGCACGGTGAGCCCCTTGGCCAGCACGGTGGCGACCACCTGCTGGCCGGCGCCGCCCGGGCTCGCCGACGCGGAGGGGGTCGGCAGGTTCGGCGGCTCGCCGGCCGGGTCCGGTTCGGGCTCGCCGAAAGCGCAGCCGGCGGTGCCCAGCAGCAGCGCCGCGCAGGACGCCGCGAGCGCCGCCCGGAGGCGGCGGGGGCGGTGGTACGGGGGACGCGCGCTCACCCGGCCCAGCCTAGCCGGATGAGCGTGAATCCGGGCCCGCCGGCGTCCGGGCGGTCGGTGCCGCCCGACCAGCTCGACCTGCCCGTCGTCGCCGGTCGGGTCCGCCGTTCGGTCCACCCGTCCGGCTGCGGCGGCAGGGGGTCGCCCGGCTATCGTCGGCGGTCGTGAAGGTATGGATCCCGCATCGGTCCGGCCGGGAGCTGCTCGGCGAGCTGCCGCCCGGTGTCACGGTGGAGCTGCTGGAGGACCCGGCCCGGCTCCCGTCGTCCCCGTCCGGGGTGCGGTTCTGGGTGCCGCCCTTCCTCTCCGGCCCGGCCGCCGGGGCGCTCCTCGCCGAACTGCCTGACGTCGAGGTGGTGCAACTGCTCTCCGCCGGCGCGGACGCCTGGGTGGGCCGGGTCCCCTCCGGGGTGACGCTCTGCGACGCCCGGGGCGTGCACGACTCGGCGACCGCCGAGTGGGTGGTCGCGGCGATCCTGTCCGCGCTGCGCGGCTTCGGGCCACTGGCCCGGGCGCAGGCCCGCCGGGAGTGGGCGTACGACGAGGTGGCGCCGACCGACGAGCTGGCCGGCAAGCGGGTGCTGATCGTCGGCGCGGGCTCGATCGGCGCCGCGGTCCAGGCCCGGCTGGCCCCGTTCGAGGTCGACTTCACCCTGGTCGCCCGCACGCCGCGCCCCGCCGAGCGGGTGTACGGGGTGGACGAGCTGCCCGGGCTGCTGCCCGAGGCGGACGTGGTGGTGCTGCTGGTGCCGCTCACCGAGCAGACCCGAGGGCTGGTCGACGAGAAGTTCCTGGCCGCCATGCCGGACGGGGCGCTGCTGGTCAACGCCGCCCGGGGCCCGGTGGCCCGGACGTCGGCGCTGGTCGCCGAGCTGGCCTCCGGCCGGCTGCGGGCCGCGCTGGACGTCACCGATCCAGAGCCGCTACCCGCCGACCATCCCCTGTGGGAGCTGCCGAACGTGCTGCTCACCCCGCACGTGGCCGGCTCGGTACGCGGCCTGCTGCCGCGGGCGTACCGGCTGGTGGGGGCGCAACTGCGCCGCTTCGTGGCGGGGGAGCCGCTGGTGCACCGGGTGGTGGACGGGTACTGAGCGCCCGTCGCTCAGCCGGCGCCCTCGGTGAGCTCCTGCCCGGTGGCGGCGACCAGCCGGGGCAGGTCGCCGGCGCGTACCGCCGGGAGCACCAGCACCTCGCCGTCGTCGAGCCGGACGAGGGCCCGCCCGCGATCGTCGGCGGTCAGCTCGGCCACCCGCTGCCAGGGGATCCGCCGTTGCCCGAGGAGCGCGCGCAACCGCAGCTCGCGGGCGTCGGCGTCGGTGCCGGAGCGCCAGGCCCAGATCGCCACGGCGAGGGGCAGGAGCAGTACCCAGGACAGCCACCAGCGGGCGCTGGCCAGCGGCAGCGCGCCGATGAGCGCGACGATCGCGGCGACCAGGATCGCCTGGTTGCGGCGGAAGTGGACGGTCTCGGCGCGGCTCACCCTCCGATGATCGCACCCCGGGCTGGCGGGGATCCCGGCGGGCGGGACTACCGGCACCTTCGAAAGCGCTGTGACGAAGGTCACTGTGTAACCGCGTAACGTCTCGTATCGAGGATCGTTTCTAGGCGTGGCCGCGCCGGCCCACCCGGCGTCGTCCGCGACCGTCACCCCCGACCGCACCACCCCGCACGCCGCACCGCAACCGCACCGCCCCGTGCCCCCTCACGAAGGCGATCGCCGTGCTCGTCACTCACCCCGCCACCCCACCCCGTCGCCGCCCACCCCGTCGCCGTCCACCGCTGGCCGACCTCCACGTGTCGCTGGCCGGCACCCTGCTCGTCCTGGCCGGGGCCGTCGGCCTGGTCCCGGCCCACTCGGCCGTGGCGCTCGCCGTCGCCGCCGGCTGCGCCCTGGCCTGCGTCCGGCTCGCCTGGCTGGCCGGCAGCCCGGCCGCCACCCGCGCACCCGGCCCGCCCCCTCCCGCCGCCCCGCCCGCTCCCGGGACGCTGCCGGGTTCCGAAGCGTCCCGGGGCGCCGGGAACGCGCCGACGCCCGGCGGGACGCCGACCGGCCGGCAGGCCCGCCGGATCGCGCTGTCGCGGCGCGTCGCGGCGCTCCTGGACGCCGCGGTGCTGGTCGCCGGGCTCAGTGTGGCCGTGCTGCCGCTGACCGGGGCGCCACACCGGCTGGTGGTCGCCCTGATCGGCCTGGCCGTCAGCCTGCCCCTGTACGCGGTGGCCCTGCTCCGGCTGCCCGGCCGGTCCCGGCTCTCCCGGGCGGCGCGGATGCGCCGCACCGTCGATGTCGTCGGCCTCGGGGTCAGCCTGGCCTTCGCCGGCTGTGTGCTGCTGCCGCCGGGGGCCGGGCCGCCGGTCGCGCGTCCGGTCACCGCCGCCGGCGCGTTCGGGCTGGCGGTGCTGCTCGCCGCGGCGCTGGCCGAGCGGCGGCGCCGGCCGGGCGCGGCCCGCTGCTTCGGCGGCGCGGCGGCCACCCTGGGCGGGCTCACCGTGCTCGTGGTGCTGCTCGCCTACGAGGCGCCGGAGCGGGCGGTGCTCCTGGTCGCGCCGCCGCTGCTGCTCGGGGCCCTGCTCACCGCTGCGGGCGCCCGGCGCGTGGCGGCCGGCGAGCGGCCCGCGCCGGGTGGGCCGCCGGCGGCCTGGCCGGCGTTGACCGGGCCGGCCGGCATCGCCGCGCTCGCCGCCGGCGCCCACCTGTGGCTGGTGGGGGAGTTCTCCGGCGCGGAGATGGTGCTCGGGCTGACCGTCATCCCGCCCATGGTGCTGCGGGAGGTGCTCGCCGCGGCGGACCAGCGGCGGCGCGCCGAACGGCTGGCCGCCCGGGAGGCCCGGCTGGGCGTGCTGGCCGGCGCCGGCCGGCCGGCCCTGGATGGGCCGGCCGCCGACCCGCTCGCGACCCTGGCCGACCGGCGCGAGCTGCTGCGCCGGCTCGCCGGGCGGGAGGGCGGCGCGCTGCTCGTGGTGGACCTGCACGCGGCGGACGACGCGCCGGTCGCCCCGCTGCTCGCCCAGGTGGCCCGCCGGCTACAGGCCGGTCGCGGTCCGGGTGACCTGGTGGCCCGCCTCTCCGGCACCGAGTTCGCGGTGCTCACCGACGTCGGGCCGGTGCTCGCCTACGGCCTGGGCGACCGGCTGCTGGCGGCGCTGACCGAGCCGTTCCCGCAGCCCGCCGGGGCGGCCCGGCTGCGGGTCAGCGTCGGGCTGGCCGAGACCACCGGCGGCGACCCGGAGGACGTGCTGCGGCAGGCGGAACTCGCCCGGCGGCGCGCGGTGCAGCTCGGCCGGGACCGGGTCGAGTGGTACGACGCGTACCTGGAGGAGCAGCTCGTCCGCCGGCTGGACCTGGAGCGGGAGCTGCCCGGCGCGGTCGCCCGGGGCGAGCTGGACCTGGTCTACCAGCCGGTGCTGGCGCTGGCCGACCGGCTGCCGGTGGGCACCGAGGCGCTGCTGCGCTGGCGCAGCCCGGTGCTGGGCACGGTGCTGCCGGACGAGGTGCTGCCGGTGGCGGCGGATCTGGACCTCGCCGGGGAGGTGGGGCGCTGGGTGCTGGACCGGGCCTGCCGGCAGCTCGCCAACTGGTCGGACGGGGGCCGGGAGCTGTGGATGGCGGTCAACGTGACGCCCCGCGAGCTGTCCGCGCCCGACTTCGTGGCCCGCACCGCGACCGCGCTGGCCGCGTACGACGTGCCGCCCGAGCGGCTGGTGGTGGAGGTGGCCGAGCCGGTGGTGGCCGCCGAGCTGCCCACCGTGGTGGCCCGGTTCGCCGGTCTCCGCTCCCTCGGGGTGCGTACCGCGCTGGACGACTTCCGGGCCGAGCACGCCTCCCTGGCCCAGCTCCGGCGGCTGCCGATCGACCTGCTCAAGGTCGGCCCGCACCTGGTCGGGCCGGTGCCGGACGGGCAGCGCCCGCTGATCGACGTGGTGGCCGCCCTGGGCGACCGGCTGGGCGTGGAGGTGGTGGTGGAGGGGTTGGAGTCGGACGCCCAGGTGGCCGGGGCGCGCCGTGCCGGCTGCCGGTACGGGCAGGGTTTCGCGCTCGCCCGGCCGGCGACCGCGGAGCGGGTCGAGGCGTGGTTCGAGGAGTTCCCCTCGACCCGCTGAGCTGCCGACGACCGGGCCGGGCCGCTCGCCGGGGGCAGGCACCGTTCCGGGCCGGACTGGACCGGTTCACCGACTCTGCGGCGGGGCGGTGCTGCCGCGCGGGGTGAGGTGCGCCGTCTCGTCCTGCAGCCCGCTGACCGGCTCGCCGGCGATCACGGCGAGCAGTTGCCGGGCGGCGTGCGCGCCGTACGCCGGGATGTCCCGGCCGAGCGCGGTCAGCGGCGGGTGCACGAGCTGACAGAGTGGGGAGTCGTCCCAGGCCACGATGGACAGGTCGCCGGGCACGGCGAGCCCCATCTCCTGGGCGACCGAGAGCCCGGCGATGGCCATCACGTCGTTGTCGTAGATCACCGCGGTCGGCCGCTGGGCGGAGCTGAGCAGCCGGCGGGTGGCCCGCGCCCCCTCCTCGCCGGTGTAGTCGGACCAGACCGTGGCGGCGTCGGCGAGCCCCAGCCGCCGGCACACCTCGGCGAACGCCTCGGTGCGGATCTCGGTGTGCAGCAGTGAGGGCAGCCCGCCGACCCGGGCGATCCGCCGGTGCCCGAGCGCGACCAGGTATTCCACGGTCTCCACCAGCGCCGCCGCGTCGTCGGACCAGACGCTGGCCAGGCTGCCGGTGTGGCCGGGGCCGCCGATCACCACGGCGGGCAGTTGCAGTTCCTCCAGCGCCGGCACCCGCCGGTCGTCGGTGCGCAGGTCGCAGACGAAGACGCCGTCCACCCGGCGCTCGGCCCACCACCGCCGGTAGACCGCGATCTCCGCCTCGTGGTCGGCGACCACCTGGAGGGTCAGCGCGTACGAGCGGGCGGAGAGTTCGGCCTCGACGCCGCTGATCAGCTCCATGAAGAAGGGCTCGATGCCCAGTATCCGGGCCGGCCGGCACAGGGCCAGACCGACCGCCTTGGCGGTGGCGCCGGAGAGCGCCCGGGCCGCGCTGCTCGGGCTGAAGCCGATCTCGGCGGCGATCGCCAGGATGCGCTGGCGGGTCGCCTCGGAGACGCCGGGCTGCCCGTTCAGCGCGTAGGAGACCGCGCCCTTGGAGACCCCGGCGCGCCGGGCGACATCGGCGATGGTCGGCCGCTTCACCGGCGCGCTCCTCCACTTCTCGGGCCCCGTCGGGGCGGTCCGTCCGCCGCCGGTTCGACCGGCGGCTGCCACGCTACTGCACCGGGCCGACCGGCCCGTCGCCCTGGCGGAGCTTCGGAACCGGACCGGAGGGCCGGTCACTTGCGCGGTTAAGCGTACGGGTCGACCGGGGGAGCGTCGCCACCCCTCCGCTCCCGATCGTGCGCCAGAAAGCGCTCCACCAGTCAACATTGCGCTCTCAGAGCGCCGAGAAGGTCATCGACGGACCGCGCCGTTAACCGCCCGTTGACAGCCCAGAGGGCGGACCGTACGGTGTGCTCACTTATCCGGTTCAGTCAACGTTCCTCTATCTCGGGAGCGTTCCCATTTGGCGCGGAGGATGACATGAGACGGTCCTGGACGCACTGGGCCCGGGTGGCCGCCGTGGGTGCAGTAAGCCTGGTCATGGTCGCGGCGTGCAGCGGCAAGAGCACCACCGGCGGCGGTGACTCGGCGGGTGGCCAGGTCACCTTGAAAATCAACTTCTGGGGCGACTTCGGGCTCCAGGACCTGAAGACCCGGTACGAGGCCGACCACCCGAACATCAAGATCCAGCTGAACTCCGGCGAGTACAACGCCCAGCACGAGGACCTGCAGAAGAAGCTGGTCGCCGGCAACGGCGCACCGGACATCGCGGCCATCGACGAGGGCTTCATGGTCCAGTTCCGCAGCCAGTCCGACAAGTTCGTCAACCTGCTGGACAAGGGCGCCGGGGAGTACGAGAGCAAGTACCTGCCCTGGAAGTGGAAGCAGTCCCTGTCGGCCGACGGCAAGACCCAGATCGGCCTCGGCACCGACGTCGGCGGCCTGGCGATGTGCTACCGGACCGACCTGTTCAAGGCCGCCGGCCTGCCCACAGAGCGCGACCAGGTCTCCGCGCTCTGGCCCACCTGGGACAAGTTCATCGAGGTCGGCCAGGAGTACACCGGCAAGACCAAGAAGAAGTTCATCGACTCCGGCACCAACCTGTTCAACCCGATCCTCGGCCAGCAGCCGGTCGGTTTCTTCAACGAGCAGGACCAGCTCCAGATGGACGGCGGCCCGAAGGTCGCCTTCGACTACACCGTCAAGGCGGTCCAGGCCGGTCTGTCGGCCAACCTGGCCAGCTTCCAGGCCGACTGGGACAAGGGCTTCACCAGCGGCTCCTTCGCGGTGCTCGCCTGCCCGGCGTGGATGCTCGGCCACATCAAGGACACCGCCCCCGGCACCGAGGGCAAGTGGGACATCGCCGCGGTCCCTGGCGGCGGCGGCAACTGGGGCGGCTCGTTCCTGACCATTCCCAAGCAGGGCAAGCACGTCGACGAGGCGTACCAGCTACTGAAGTGGCTGGTCGCGCCCGAGCAGCAGATCGAGATCTTCAAGAAGGTCGGCAACCTGCCCTCGCAGCCGGCGCTCTACGCCGACCCGGCGATCGCCGACTTCAAGAACCCGTTCTTCAACAACGCGCCGGTCGGGCAGATCTTCCCGAAGATGGCCCAGGGCCTGACCCCGCAGTACCTCGGCAAGAAGAACGGCCCGACCCGGGTCGCCGTGGAGAACGTCATCACCCGGGTGCAGAACAAGAGCCTGAAGCCGGACGCCGCCTGGGGCGAGGCGGTCAAGCAGGCCGAGAAGGCCGCCAACTCCTGACGCAGCACCGGTGGCGGGGCGGGCGGTGGCCCGCTCCGCCACCGCCTCACCCGTCACCCGATCCCGGCCCTGGAGTGTTCCGATGTCCACCACCCGTGCCGCGCCCGCGCCGTCGAGCCCTGGTTCCGCGCCGAGGCGCGGCCGCTCCGGCGCCGACCACCGGCGGCTGACCTGGCGCGACCGGCTGTACCGCTTCGACCTGCGCTACCTGCCGTACCTGATGGTCGCGCCGTTCTTCCTGCTGTTCATCGTGTTCGGGCTCTTCCCGCTGCTCTACAACGGCGTGGTCTCGCTGCGCAACTACCGGCTCGACGACCCGACGCTGCCGTACTGGGCCGGGTTCGAGAACTTCGGCAAGCTCGTCGGTGACGAGGACTTCTGGAACGCCCTCTACAACACCTTCGGCATCTTCCTGCTCTCCTCGGTGCCGCAACTGCTGCTCGCGCTGGTGGTCGCCGCGCTGCTCAACCGTCGGCTGCGGGCGCAGACCTGGTGGCGGGTCGGGGTGCTGCTGCCGTACGTGACGCCGATCGTCGCCTCCACGATGGTGTTCAGCGTCTTCTTCTCCCGCGACTTCGGCATGGCCAACTGGGTGCTCGGCCTGGTCGGCCTCGGCGGCCCGGACGACCCGATCGACTGGCGGGCCGACAAGCTGCACGCCTGGATCGCCGTCGCCACGATGGTCAACTGGAAGTGGATCGGCTACAACGCCCTGCTCTACCTGGCGGCCATGCAGTCCATCCCGCGGGACGTCTACGAGGCGGCCGCGATCGACGGCGCCGGGCCCTGGAAGCAGCTCTGGCGGATCACCGTGCCGATGATCCAGCCGGTCGTGCTCTTCACCGTGATCCTCTCCACGATCGGCGGGCTCCAGCTCTTCACCGAGCCGATGCTCTTCGACCCGAACGCGCAGGCCGCCACCGGTGGGCCGAACGGCGAGTGGCAGACCATCGCCCAGCTCATCTACAAGGTCGGCTGGAAGGACCTCAACCTCGGCTACGCCGCGGCGATGTCCTGGGCGCTCTTCCTGATCATCCTGATCGTCGCCGGCATCAACTATCTGCTGACGAACCGCCTGTCCGGAGGAGGCAACCGGTGAGCGCGAGGAACGCAGCGCAGCGGAGTACCGCAGTCGCGAACGAAAGGAGGCTCTGATGACCGCCGTGGCACCCCCGCGTACCGCCGCACCGGCCCGCCGCCGGCCCCGGCTGATGGGCCGGGCCCCGCAGGACACCGCGGCCGGGTTCTGGAGCTACCTGTTCCTCGCCGTGACGATGCTGTTCGCGGCGTTCCCGCTGTACTGGATGTTCGTCATCGCCACCAGCGACGACGAGGCGCTCGCCAAGCTGCCGCCGGCGATCGTCCCGGGCGACCGGTTCCTGACCAACGTCGAGGAGGTCTTCTCCCTCCAGGACGTCTACTTCGCCGCCTCGCTGGTCAACAGCGTCATCGTCTCGACCGTGGTGACCGCCTCGGTGCTCTTCTTCTGTTCGCTGGCCGGGTTCGCCTTCGCCAAGCTGCGGTTCCGGGGCAGCCGTGCGCTCATGCTCTTCGTGGTGCTGACCCTGACCGTGCCGAACCAGCTCGGCATCGTGGCGCTCTACATCGTGATGGGCAAGCTCGGCTGGAACGGCACGCTGCTCGCGGTCATCGCCCCCGGCCTGGTCACCGCGTTCGGCGTGTTCTACATGCGGCAGTTCATCCTGAACACCGTCCCGGACGAGCTGGTCGAGTCGGCCCGGGTGGACGGCGCCACCACCATGCGGGTGTACGGCACCATCGTGCTGCCCGCGATCCGCCCGGCCCTCGCGGTGCTCGGCCTGCTCACCTTCGTGGCCACCTGGAACGACTTCCAGTGGCCGCTGATCACGTTGGGCGGCACCGACTTCCCGACCTCGATGGTGGCGGTCTCCGACCTGGCCAGCGGCAATTATGTGATCTACCGGCGGGTGCTGGCCGGCGCGCTCATCGCCACCGCCCCCCTGCTGGTCATGCTGTTCATCGGTGGACGTCAGATCGTCCGCGGAATCATGGAAGGCGCGGTGAAGTCGTGACGTGGCAGGAGTTGACCGAGGGTTGGGTGCTGCGGGCCGTACCGGGTCCGCAGGTGCCGCCGGAGGTCGCCGGGCAGGCGGTACCGGCCACCGTGCCCGGCTGTGTGCACACCGACCTGCTGGCCGCCGGCCTCATCGCCGACCCGTACCTGGACGACAACGAGAACCGGCTCGGCTGGATCGGCCGGACCGACTGGCGCTACGAGACCACCTTCGCCTGGCAGCCGGGCGACCACGACCGGGTCGACCTGGTCTGCGCCGGGCTGGACACGGTCGCCACGGTCGCTGTGAACGGCGTCGAGGTCGGCCGCACCGAGAACCAGCACCGCGGCTACCGGTTCCCGGTCGGTGCGCTGCTGCGCCCCGGCGCGAACACGCTGACCGTCCGCTTCGACTCGGCCTACCGCTACGCCGAGGCGCACCGGGACCGGCTCGGCGACCGGCCGAACGCCTACCCGGAGCCGTTCGCCTTCATCCGCAAGACGGCCTGCAACTTCGGCTGGGACTGGGGACCCACCGTGGTCACCGCCGGCATCTGGCAGGAGATCGGCCTGCACTCCTGGTCGACCGCCCGGCTGGCGACGGTCCGCCCGCTGGTCACCGTCGCCGGGGGCACCGGCCGGGTGGCGGTGCACGTCGAGGTCGAGCGGGCGGCCGAGGGGCCGCTGACCGTGCACGCCGCGGTGGCCGGCGTGGCCGTCGAGGTCACCGTGCCGGCGGGGGAGCGCGCGGCCGTGGCGACACTCACCGTCGCGGACCCCGAGCTGTGGTGGCCCGCGGGGTACGGCGAGCAGCCGCTGTACGACCTTGAGGTGGCCCTGCGCGCGGCGGACGGCCGGACGCTGGACGCCTGGTCCCGCCGGATCGGTTTCCGCTCGGTACGCCTGGACACCGCCCCGGACGCGCACGGCTCGGCGTTCACCCTGCACGTCAACGAGGTGCCGGTGTTCGTCCGGGGCGTCAACTGGATCCCGGACGACGCGTTCCCGAACCGGGTCACCCGGTCCCGGCTGGCCGAGCGGTTCGGCCAGGCGCTCGGGGCGAACGTGAACCTGCTCCGGGTCTGGGGCGGCGGCCGGTACGAGTCGGCGGACTTCTACCGGTTGGCCGACGAGCTGGGCCTGCTGGTGCAGCAGGACTTCCTCTTCGCCTGCGCCGCGTACCCGGAGGAGGAGCCGTTCCGCACCGAGGTCGAGGCGGAGGCCCGGGAACAGGTCACCCAACTCGCCGCGCACCCCTCGCTGGTGCTCTGGACGGGCAACAACGAGAACATCTGGGGCTGGCACGACTGGGACTGGCAGGAGCCGCTCGCCGGCCGCACCTGGGGGCGGGGCTACTACCTGGACCTGCTGCCCCGGATCGTCGGTGAGCTGGACCCGACCCGGCCGTACTGGCCGGGCAGCCCCTGGTCGGGCCGCGAGGAGATCCACCCCAACGACCCGGCGCACGGCACCATGCACATCTGGGACGTCTGGAACACCGACGACTACCTGAAGTACCGGGAGTACCGGCCGCGATTCGTCGCCGAGTTCGGCTACCAGGCACCGCCGGCGTACGCGACCCTGCGCCGGTCGATCTCCGACCGGCCGCTGGCGGCCGACTCGCCGGGGATGGCCCACCACCAGAAGGCGATCGACGGCGACCGGAAGCTCCAGCGCGGGCTGGACGCGCACCTGCCGGCCCCGGCCGACTTCGACGACTGGCACTACTACACCCAGCTCAACCAGGCCCGCGCCATCCAGGTCGGCGTCGAGCACTTCCGGTCGCTCCGGCCGGTCTGTATGGGCACCATCGTCTGGCAGCTCAACGACTGCTGGCCGGTCACCTCCTGGTCGGCGGTGGACGGCGACGGCCGGCGCAAACCACTCTGGTACGCGCTGCGCCGCGCGTACGCCGACCGGCTGTTGACCGTGCAGCCGCGCGGCGGCGGGCTGGCGCTGGTCGCGGTGAACGAGACCGCCGGGGTGTGGCGCGCGCCGGCCACGGTCACCCGGCTGGTGCTGGACGGGGAGCCGCGGGCGAAGACCTCGGTGGAGCTGGACGTGCCGGCGTACTCCTCGGTGGTGCTGGCGCTGCCGGCGGAGCTGACGCGGCCGGACGAGGCCCGGCGCGAGCTGCTGGTCGCGGAGGCCGGCGACACCGCGGAGCGGGCGCTGTGGTTCTTCGCCGAGGACCGGGAGGTCCAGTGGCCGGCGGCGGGGTTGGACGCCACGGTCGAGCCGGCCGGCGACGGCCAGCGGGTCCGGGTCACCGCCCGGACGGTGCTGCGCGACCTGACCGTGTACCCGGACCGGCTCGACCCGTCGGCGCAGGTGGACCAGGCCCTGGTCACCCTGCTGCCGGGAGAGTCGGCGACGTTCACGGTACGCGCGGACGCCCCGCTCGATCCGGTGGCGCTGACCCGCCGCCCGGTGCTGCGCTGCGTCAACGACAGGTGACCGGCGGGGCCCGGCCCCGCACCCGAGTTGAAGAATTTTGCAAGTGCTAAAGTCTTCAGGGTCTCGGGGAGGGATGTTTCATGTCGGTACCGCTGTACCAGGCGAAGGCGGAGCTGTTCCGCACCCTCGGGCACCCGGTCCGGATCCGGGCGCTCGAACTGCTCCAGGACGGGCCGAAGCCGGTCCGCGACCTGCTGGCCGCCATCGACGTCGAGCCGTCCAACCTCTCCCAGCAGCTCGCCGTGCTGCGCCGGGCCGGCATGGTCACCTCCTACCGGGAGGGCCCGCTGGTCATGTACGCGCTCAGCACCCCCGACGTGGCCGACCTGCTCGCCGCCGGCCGGCGGATCCTCGGCGCGGTGCTCACCGACCGGGACGCGCTCCTGGACGAGCTGCGCGCCTCCGGGACGGACCGGTGAACACCACCGCACCCGCCGGCCCGGCGACCCCGGCCGACGCCGCCGACAGCCACGGCCCCGACGGCGGCGTTCCCCGGCCGGGCCGCCGGGGCGGCGCCGGGGCCGGCCTGCGACAGGCCGGACGCCTGATCGGGGAGCGCGTCGGCGGCCTGCTGCCCGGCCGGGCCGACCTGCTGGCCGCACGCCGCTCGCCCCGACGGGACCTGCTCGCCGGTCTCACCGTCGCCGTGGTGGCGCTGCCCCTCGCCCTCGCCTTCGGCGTCACCTCCGGCCTCGGCGCCGAGGCCGGCCTGGTCACCGCCGTGGTCGCCGGTGCCGTCGCCGCGATCTTCGGCGGCTCCAACCTGCAGGTGTCCGGCCCCACCGGGGCGATGACCGTGGTGCTGGTACCGGTGGTGCAGCGCTTCGGGGCCGGCGGCGTGCTGATGGTCGGCGCGCTGGCGGGGCTGCTGCTGATCGGCCTCGCCCTGGCCCGCCTCGGCCGGTACGTCCGCTACCTGCCGGCCCCGGTGATCGAGGGCTTCACCGCCGGCATCGCCGTGGTCATCGCCCTGCAACAGGTGCCGGCGGCGCTCGGCGTCACCGGCGCACACGGCGAGAAGGTCTGGGCGGTGGCCGCCGACGCGGCCGCCCGGTTCGCCGCCCAGCCGCGGCCGGTGCCGGTCGCCGTGGCGCTCGGGGTGGCCGCGCTGATGCTGCTCGGCGCCCGGTGGCGACCCGGCCTGCCGTTCTCCCTGCTCGGGGTGGCCGCCGCCACGGTCCTCGCCGAGCTGGCCCCGGTCGACCTGGTCCGGATCGGCCACCTGCCGCAGGCGCTGCCCGCGCCGTCGCTGGCCTTCCTCGACCTCGGCGCGCTCGGCACGCTGCTGCCCAGCGCGGTCGCGGTCGCCGCGCTCGCCGCGCTGGAGAGCCTGCTCTCCGCGACCGTGGCGGACGGGATGACCGTCGGGCAGCGGCACGACCCGGACCGGGAACTCTTCGGCCAGGGCCTGGCGAACCTGGCGGCACCGCTCTTCGGCGGCATCCCGGCCACCGCCGCCATCGCCCGTACCGCCGTGAACGTGCGCGCCGGGGCCTCCTCGAAGCTCGCCGCGCTCACCCACGCCGTCGCGCTGGCCGCCATCGTGCTCGCCGCCGCGCCGCTGGTCGGCCGGATCCCGCTCGCCGCCCTGGCCGGGGTGCTGCTCGCCACCACCGTCCGGATGGTGGAGGCAGCCTCCCTCCGGGCGCTGCTGCGCGCCACCCGGGCCGACGCGCTGGTGCTGGTGCTCACCTTCGCGGTCACGGTGATGTGGGACCTGGTCACCGCGGTGGCGGTCGGGCTCGCCGTGGCGGTGGTGCTGGCCCTGCGCGCGGTGGCCCGCAGCGCGCGGCTGGAGCAGGTGCCGCTCGACCAGGGCGAGCACAGCGCCGAGGAGCACGCGCTGCTCGCCGAGCACATCGTCGCGTACCGGCTGGACGGGCCGCTCTTCTTCGCCGCCGCGCACACCTTCCTGCTGGAGTTGACCGAGGTCGCCGACGTGCGGGTGGTGATCCTGCGGATGTCCCGGGTGTCCACCGTCGACGCCACCGGCGCGCAGGTCCTCGGCGACGCCATCGACCGGCTGCGCGGCCGGGGGATCACCGTGCTGCTCTCCGGCATCACCCCCGGCCACGACCAGGTGCTCAGCACCCTCGGCGTCGCCGCCGAGCTGCGCCGCGACGGCCTGGTCTTCCCGGACACCCCGGCCGCCATCCGGTACGCCCGGGGCGTCGTCCTCGCCGCGAGAGCGGCCTAGCTCCCGCCACCCCGAGCGCCCGCTCCCCTCTTCGTCGGCCCCGAGCGGCACCGGCCGCGCGCCTGAACCGCACCGGCCGGCGTGGGCCGGCGGCGTCAGCTCAGTGACGTCGTGGCCGCCCGCAGTTCGTCCAGGGCGGCCAGGGCGTAGGGCGCCAGCTCGTCCCCGGTGTCCTCGCTCTCGGACCAGTCGGCGTAGCCGCGCTTGAACGCCAGCACGCCCAGTTCGCCGGCGAGGGCCGCGATCGGGTCGGGCACGCCCCGGGCGACCAGGGCGGCGGTCATCGCGGTCGCCAGGCTGACGCCTTTCAGGGCGTCCCGCTGCTGAAGCTCCTCGCTGGCGGCGATCGCCGCCTTCAGGCGGGGTGCGAGGTCGCGGTTCATCGAACCCATCGCGCTGGACGCCCGCTCGAGACCGGCCGCCACCGCGTCGAGCGGGCTGGCGCCGGCCGGCGCGGGCAGGCCCGCACCAACGCGGACGCGTCGAGCGGGTCCCGCCCGTGGCCCGTGGTGAGTGGAACGCCATGGCTGTCAACCGGGGCCGGAGACAGCCATGCCGTTCCACCGAGCGGCTAGTTGGGCAGGGCGGCGAGGCCGGCCAGCAGCTCCCATCGCTCGGCCTCGGTGAGCGCCGCGTACGCCGGCTCGTCGCGGCGGTCGGTGTCCGCCTCGATCGCCGCGCGGTCCGGCCCGTCCGGCAGCGCCCGGATCTCGTCGGCGGTCAACCCGGCGGCCCGCCACGCCGCCCGGTGCGCGTCGGCGCGGTGGTGGCGCAGCGAGCCGAGCCGGGTGATCAGCAGCACCGCCGGGGAGGCGCCCTCCGGCTCGTACGGCGGGGACATGGCCCGGAAGGCCGGCCCGCCGGTGGCCTGCGCGTGCGTCAGCACCCGGCCGACCAGGTCGACGAGGCGAGGCACGATGCTCAGGCCGGGCAGCATCCCGGGCAGCCTGCCCCACAGTTCCTCGGCGGCCTCCCCGCTGGCCCGCTGCGCGAACAGCGCCAGCTCGCGGCCCAGGTCGGTGAGGTGCCACGCGCCCTCGGCGTCCCGGACGACGATGCCCTGCTCCAACTCCTCGTCCATGCTCCCCGAGGTGTAGATCAGGCCGTCGGCCAGCGCCTCGGCGGGTATCGGCCGGGCCAGCACGCCGGAGAAGAAGCTGTTCTCGGCGCCGAGGGCGCAGCCGCGCTCGGCGTAGAACGCCTCCATCCGGGCCCGGGCCGCCCAGCGGGCGCCCACGTAGACCCGGTCGATGACCGGTCGGATCAGTCGCGCGTAACTCACCGTCGTTTCCACGACGGCGGACCCTACCGGGAATCGGCGCGGGAAGGGGGCCCTGACCAGCCCGCCGGCGGCGTCGGGGCCCCTTCCGTTCCGCTTACTCCGGCACGCGCCGGTAGGCGCCGTCGCTGGCCGAGGTGGCCATCGACGCGTACGCCCGCAGCGCCGCCGACACCGGGCGCTGCCGGTCGACCGGGGTGTACGGGCGATCCCGCTTCTCCTCGGCCACCCGGCGCGCCTCCAACTCGTCGGCGGGCACGTTGAGCTCGATCGACCGGCCCGGGATGTCGATGACGATCTCGTCGCCCTCGCGCACCAGCGCGATCAGCCCGCCGGAGGCCGCCTCCGGGGAGACGTGCCCGATGGACAGCCCCGAGGTGCCGCCGGAGAACCGGCCGTCGGTGAGCAGCGCGCAGGAACGGCCCAGCCCACGGCCCTTGAGGAACGAGGTCGGGTAGAGCATCTCCTGCATGCCGGGGCCGCCCTTCGGGCCCTCGTACCGGATCACCACCACGTCCCCGGCGACGATCTCCTTGGCGAGGATCGCGGTCACCGCGTCGTCCTGCGACTCGTAGACCTTGGCCGGGCCGCGGAACGTCAGGCACTCCTCGGGCACGCCGGCGGTCTTCACCACGCAGCCGGCCGGCGCCAGGTTGCCGTGCAGGATGGCCAGCCCGCCGTCCGCGCTGTACGCGTGCTCGCGGTCCCGGATGCAGCCGCCGGCCGCGTCGGTGTCCAGCGACGACCAGCGGTTGGCGGTGGAGAACGGCTCGGTGGTGCGTACCCCGCCCGGGGCGGCGTGGAACAGCTCGACCGCCGCCGGCGTGGCCGAGCCGCCCCGCACGTCCCAGTCGGCCAGCCAGCGGTCGAGGCTGGGCGAGTGCACCGCGCGCACGTCGCGGTGCAGCAGCCCGGCGCGGTCCAGCTCGCCGAGGATGGCCGGGATGCCGCCGGCCCGGTGCACGTCCTCCATGTGGTACTGCGGCGAGTTCGGCGCGACCTTGGCCAGGCAGGGCACCTGGCGGGAGATCGCGTCGATGTCCGCCACCGAGAAGTCCAGCTCCGCCTCGCGGGCGGCGGCCAGCAGGTGCAGCACCGTGTTGGTCGAGCCGCCCATGGCCACGTCGAGGGCGACCGCGTTCTCGAACGCCGCCCGGCCGGCGATCGCGCGGGGCAGCACCGAGGCGTCGTCCTTCTCGTACCAGCGCTTGGCGATCTCGACGACGGTGCGGCCGGCCTCGACGAAGAGCGACCGGCGCGCGGCGTGGGTGGCGAGCGTCGACCCGTTGCCGGGCAGCGCCAGGCCGATCGCCTCGGTCAGGCAGTTCATCGAGTTGGCGGTGAACATGCCCGAGCAGGAGCCGCAGGTCGGGCACGCCGAGCGCTCGATCTCGCCGAGCTGGTCCTCGGTGACCGCCTCGTTCGACGAGGCGATCATCGCGTCGATCAGGTCGATCTTGGAGTGGACGACGCCCTCGATCGCCACCGTCTTGCCGGCCTCCATCGGGCCGCCGGAGACGAAGACGGTCGGGATGTTGAGCCGCAGCGCGGCCAGCAGCATGCCCGGGGTGATCTTGTCGCAGTTGGAGATGCAGACCAGGGCGTCCGCGCAGTGCGCGTTGACCATGTACTCCACCGCGTCGGCGATCAACTCCCGGCTGGGCAGCGAGTAGAGCATGCCGCCGTGGCCCATCGCGATGCCGTCGTCGACCGCGATGGTGTTGAACTCCCGGCCCACCCCGCCGGCCTCCGCGACCGCGTCGGCGACCAGGCCGCCAAGGTCCTTGAGGTGTGCGTGGCCGGGGACGAACTGGGTGAAACTGTTGGCGATGGCGACGATCGGCTTGCCGAAGTCGTCGTCGGTCATCCCGGTGGCCCGCCACAGGGCCCGGGCGCCGGCCATCGTCCGACCGTGGGTGGAGGTCCTCGACCGCAGCTCAGGCATGGCTACCAGTCTTGCACCGCCCGGCGTGCCCACCCAGCGGCGCGGGGTCCGTGTCCCAACAGTTGCGCACCCGATGCCCCACGGGGTGCGCCCATCCGGCACAGTTGAGGTCGTGCATCCCTCCCCGGGTCTGGTCGCCGTCGCGGCGCTGAGCGGGCTGGCCGCCGCCGGCGCCGTCGCGCTGCTGGCCGGGTCGGCCCACCGCCGGGTGGGGCCGCACCGGCAGGCCCACCTGCTGCTCGCCGTGGCCGCCGGGACGGCGCTGCTCAGCCTGCTCGTCGGGGTCACCGTCGTCCTGCTCGCCGTGCCGCACTGGGCGCACGAGCAGGGGCACCGCACGCACTGGGCGACCATGGTCTCGATCGGCAGCGCGGTCAGCGCGCTGGCCCTGGGCGCCGCCCTGCTGCGCCTGCCCGGCGCGGCGGCCACCCGGGCGGCCACCGCCCGGCTGCTGCTCGACGGCGTGATCATGGGCAGCGCGCTCTGGTTCGTCGGCTGGGTGCTGTTCAGCGCGCCGACCCGGCTGCTCGGCGCGGCCACCCCGATGGCCTGCCGGCCGATCGTGCTGGCCACGGTGAGCGCGGCGATCACCGCCGGGCTGACCCTGATCATGGTGCTGCGGGCCGCCCCGCCCGGCGGCCGGCTGCTGCTGCTCGGCACCGGGGTGACCGGGGTGAGCGTCGGCGGCCTGGGCGTCAGCGCCGGGCTCTGCCAGGGCGGGCCGGGCATGGCGCTGACCGGCGCCGTGGTGCTGGCCGGGGGCCTGCTGGCCGTCGCGCTGGCGGTGCACCGGGTGGACCTGCCGGGGCAGTTCGACGTCGACCTGATCCGCCGCGACGGCGAGTACGCCTTCGTGCCGATGTTCGCGATGGCCGCCTCGGCGATGTACCACCTGGCCCAGGGCGGCCGGTTCGACGCCTTCGGCATCGTCGCCGGCAGCGTCGAGGGCTTCGCCCTGGTCGCCCGGCAGTACCTCGCCCTCAACGACGTCCGCGGCTACGCCGGCCGGCTGGCCGAGCGGGAGGCCCACTTCCGCGAGCTGGCGCACACCGACCCGCTCACCGGGCTGGCCAACCGGCGCGGGCTGCTGCGGGCGCTGCACCGCTGCGCCGAGGCGGGCGTGCCCTGCGTGCTGGTCGGGCTGGACCTGGACGGCTTCAAGAACGTCAACGACATGCGCGGGCACGACGTCGGCGACGCGGTGCTGGCCGAGGTGGGCCGGCGGCTGCGCGGCAACCTGCGCCCCGGTGACCTGGCCGCCCGGCTCGGCGGGGACGAGTTCGCGGTGCTCATGCACGGTGTCGACGACCCCGGCCCGGTCGCCGAACGGCTGCTCGGGGTGCTCGGCCGCCCGTACCACGAGGGCGACGGGCCGATCTTCCTGTCGGTCAGCATCGGGGTGGCCGGCACCTGCGGGGAGACCGAGGTCGAGCTGCTGCTGCGCAACGCCGACCTGGCACTGCGCTACGCCAAGCAGCGCGGCAAGAACCGGATCGAGCGCTACGACGCCACGTACGACCAGCTGCTGCGCCGGCGCACCAGGCTCGAGCACGAGCTGCGCGGCGCGATCGAACGCGACGAGCTGCGGCTGGCCTTCCAGCCGGTGGCCTCGCTGCCGTCGGTGCGCCCGGTGGGCGCGGAGGCGCTGCTCCGCTGGCACCACCCGGAGCTGGGCAACGTCCGCCCGGACGAGTTCATCCCGCTCGCCGAGGAGTGCGGGATGATCTCCAAGCTGGGCGCCTGGGTGCTGCACCAGGCCTGCTACCAGCTCTCCCGCTGGCTCGCCGACGGCCACGACGTCTGGGTGTCGGTGAACGTCTCCCCGCGCGAGCTGCACGCGCCCGAGTACGTCGTCCAGGTCGCCGACGCGCTGCGCGCGCACCACGTGCCGCCGCAGCGGCTGGTGCTGGAGGTCACCGAGCACGCCGTCGCCACCGACCTGGACGAGCTGATCCGGCGGCTCAGCGCGCTGCGGCTGACCGGGGTACGGATCGCGCTGGACGACTTCGGCGCCGGCTACTCCTCGCTCGGGCAGCTGCGCCGGCTGCCGATCGACATTCTCAAGATCGACCACGGTCTGGTGGCCGAGCACGAGCCGGTCCGGCCGGTCGGCCGGGACGGCCCGGCGTTCGCCCCGATGGTGGACATCGTGATGCGGCTCGGGCACCACTTCGGGCTGGAGGTGATCGCCGAGGGCGTCACCAACCCCACCGAACTGGCCGCGGTGGTCGCCGCCGGCTGCCGGTTCGGGCAGGGCGCCCTCTTCGGGTGGGGCGTGCCGGCCGAGCACCTGGAGGCGATGCTGGAGGCGGCCACCTCGCCCGGCGCCCGGCCCGCCACGCTGCCGCCGGTCCCGCCGCCCCCGCCGGTCCGCCCCGGGCCGTCTCCGCTGCTGCCCCGGCTCCGGTCGAATCCCCCCGCGCCGCGTCCCCCGATCGAGGGATCAGCCCAGGTGACGAGGGGTGGCGAGAGCGTGCCGGGAGCCGACACGCCCACGTCCGTGAACCAAAATGTGGGATCAGTTGACTCATCGCGTGAGATGCGTCAGGCTTAGCCACATGTCGTCGATCCGGTCGCTGCGAGTACTTACCTGAGCGCACTCTCCCTGACCGAGAGTGCGCTGGCCCCGTGCATCCTGCACGAGGGCTTTTTTGTTGCCGTCAGACCATCGCCGGGACGCCCGCGTCCCTCCTGAGAAGCGCATCACCCACTCCAGCCGAAGGCCTGAACCGCCATGACGAGACCCACGCCAGAGACCCTCGCCCACTCCGTCCGGCGAGCCCGCCCGGCCACCGAGCCGGCCGGTGACCCCGAGCACGCCCCCGCCCCCCGCCCCGGCGCCACGCCGGCCGCCCCGGCCGTACCGCCCCGGGGCACGGACGCCCGCACCGCGACCGAACGGCAGTCCACGCCGGCACAGGTCTCCGGCGCCGGCTCGCTGGTCCGCTCGCTCGAGGCCCTCGGTGTCGACGTCGTCTTCGGCATTCCCGGCGGGGCGATCCTGCCGGCGTACGACCCGCTCTACGACTCCACCGTCCGGCACATCCTGGTCCGCCACGAGCAGGGCGCCGGGCACGCCGCCACCGGCTACGCCCAGGCGACCGGCAAGGTCGGCGTCTGCATGGCCACCTCCGGGCCGGGCGCGACCAACCTGGTCACCCCGATCGCCGACGCGTACATGGACTCGGTGCCGCTGGTCGCGATCACCGGCCAGGTGGCCCGCCCGTCGATCGGCACGGACGCCTTCCAGGAGGCGGACATCCAGGGCATCACCCTGCCGATCACCAAGCACAACTTCCTGGTGCAGACCGCCGAGGAGATCCCGCAGGTGCTCGCCGAGGCGTTCCACCTGGCGGCCACCGGCCGGCCCGGCCCGGTCCTGGTGGACATCCCCAAGGACGTGCTCCAGGCGCCGACCACCTTCTCCTGGCCGCCCACCCTGGACCTGCCCGGCTACCGGCCGACCCTGCACCCGCACGGCAAGCAGATCCGGGAGGCGGCCCGGCTGATGAGCACGGCCCGCCGCCCGGTGCTCTACGTCGGCGGTGGCGTGCTCAAGGCCGGCGCCACCGACGGGCTGCGCAAGCTCGCCGAGCTGACCGGCATCCCGGTGGTGACCACCCTGATGGCGCTCGGCGCGTTCCCCGACTCGCACCGCCAGCACCTGGGCATGCCCGGCATGCACGGCACCGTCGCCGCCGTCTACGGCCTGCAGAAGGCCGACCTGATCGTGGCGCTGGGCGCCCGCTTCGACGACCGGGTCACCGGCCGGCTCGACTCGTTCGCCCCGGACGCCGCGGTCGTGCACGCCGACATCGATCCCGCCGAGATCGGGAAGAACCGGCACGCCGACGTGCCGATCGTTGGCGACGCCCGGCACGTGATCGACGAGCTGATCGCCGCCGTCACGGCCGAGCGCTCGGCCCGGCCGGCCACCGACCTCGGCGACTGGTGGCACCAGCTCGACGACCTGCGCCAGCGGTACCCGCTCGGGTACGAGGAGCCGGCCGACGGCACCCTCTCCCCGCAGTACGTGATCAAGCGGCTGGGCGAGATCGCCGGCCCGGACACCATCTACGTGGCGGGCGTCGGCCAGCACCAGATGTGGGCCAGCCAGTTCATCTCGTACGAGAAGCCCTACACCTGGTTGAACTCCGGTGGCCTCGGCACCATGGGCTACGCCGTCCCGGCGGCGATGGGCGCCAAGGTCGGCAAGCCGGAGACCACGGTCTGGGCGGTGGACGGCGACGGCTGCTTCCAGATGACCAACCAGGAGCTGGCCACCTGCGCCCTGGAAGGCATCCCGATCAAGGTCGCCGTGATCAACAACGGCAACCTGGGGATGGTCCGGCAGTGGCAGACCCTGTTCTACGGGGAGCGCTACTCCAACACCGAGCTGGGCACCCACAAGCACCGCATCCCGGACTTCGTGAAGCTCGCCGAGGCGCTCGGCTGCGTC
Organism: Micromonospora sp. NPDC050495; assembly: GCF_040655175.1. NCBI lineage: Bacteria > Bacillati > Actinomycetota > Actinomycetes > Micromonosporales > Micromonosporaceae > Micromonospora > Micromonospora sp. NPDC050495. Next base: position 163,981 of record NZ_JBFAJK010000008.1, read on the forward strand.
GGGCTGCGCTGCGAGAACGCCGCCGACGTCGACAAGACCATCGAGGCGGCCATGGCGATCAACGACGCGCCCGTGGTCATCGACTTCGTGGTCGGCAAGGACGCGATGGTCTGGCCGATGGTGGCCGCCGGCACCAGCAACGACGAGATCATGTTCGCCCGGGGCGTCCGCCCCGCGTTCGACGAGGACGAACTCTAATGACGATGCACACGCTGTCCGTGCTGGTGGAGAACAAGCCGGGTGTCCTGGCCCGGGTCTCCGGGCTGTTCTCCCGGCGCGGGTTCAACATCGACAGCCTCGCCGTGGGCGAGACCGAGAACCCGGACGTCTCCCGGATCACCATCGTGGTCAACGCCGAGTCGTCCCCCTTGGAGCAGGTCACCAAGCAGCTCAACAAGCTGGTCAACGTACTCAAGATCGTGGAGCTGGACCCGCAGGTCTCGGTGGCCCGGGAGCTGCTGCTGGTCAAGGTCCGGGCGGACCGCAGCGCCCGGGGCCAGGTGCTCGAGACGGTCGCCCTGTTCCGCGCCCGGGTGGTCGACGTCGCGCCGGACACGCTGACCATCGAGGCCACCGGCACCCCCGACAAGCTCGACGCGCTGCTGCGTGACCTGGAGCCGTTCGGCATCAAGGAGATGGTCCAGTCCGGCACGGTGGCGATCGGACGCGGTTCCCGCTCGATCACCGCCGGCCCGGCGCTGCGCGCCGCCTGATTCGCACCCACCAGATTTTCGACGGGCCGACGGGCACCGCCGTAGGAAAGGGAAGTCAATGAGCGTTGAGGTGTTCTACGACGACGACGCCGACCTGGGCCTGATCCAGGGCCGCAAGGTCGCCGTGATCGGCTACGGCAGCCAGGGCCACGCCCACGCGTTGTCGCTGCGCGACTCCGGCGTCGACGTGGTGATCGGCCTGCCCGCCGGCTCGAAGAGCCGGCCGAAGGCCGAGGAGCAGGGCCTGCGGGTGCTGACGCCGGCCGAGGCGGCCGCCGAGGCCGACGTGATCATGATCCTGGCGCCGGACACCGCCCAGCGGGGCCTCTACGCCGAGGCGATCGCTCCCAACCTCGCCCCCGGCAAGGCGATCTTCTTCGGCCACGGCTTCAACATCCGGTACGGGCTGATCAAGCCCCCGGCCGAGGTGGACGTGGCGATGGTCGCCCCGAAGGGCCCCGGTCACCTGGTCCGCCGCCAGTACGTCGACGGCAAGGGTGTGCCCTGCCTGGTCGCCGTCGAGCAGGACGCCAGCGGCAACGCGTTCGGCCTGGCCCTGGCGTACGCCAAGGCGATCGGCGGCACCCGGGCCGGGGCGATCCGGACCACCTTCACCGAGGAGACCGAGACCGACCTCTTCGGCGAGCAGGCGGTGCTCTGCGGCGGCGCGGCCGCGCTGGTGCAGACCGGCTTCGAGGTGCTCACCGAGGCCGGATACGCCCCCGAGGTGGCCTACTTCGAGTGCCTGCACGAGCTGAAGCTCATCGTCGACCTCATGTACGAGGGCGGCATCGCCCGGATGCGCTACAGCATCTCCGACACCGCCGAGTACGGCGACCTCTCCCGCGGCCCCCGCGTCATCGACGCCCGGGTCAAGGAGGAGATGCGCAAGATCCTCGGTGAGATCCAGTCCGGCGAGTTCGCCCGCGAGTGGGTCGCCGAGGACGAGGCCGGCCGGCCGAACTTCGCCAAGTGGCGGGCCGAGGGCGCCGCGCACCCGATCGAGGAGACCGGGCAGAAGCTGCGGGCCATGATGAGCTGGGTCGACCGGCCCATCACCGAGACCGCCTGACAGCCTTCCCCGCACGGGGGCCCCGCGGCCCGCGACCCGACGCTCTCCCCGGCGTCAGATCGCGGGCCGCGGTCATTCCGCACCCGCCCCGTCCCCGGTGGCCCCGCCCCCACCGACCCCGACGTGCCGGGCCCCGGTTCGGTGCCCTGCCCGCATTGCGCGCCGGCACCCGATTGCGGCAGGTCGGGCCTTCCCTAGCGAAGGAGGCACCGATATTCCGCATTCCGTGGGTCGGCCCGCTGTGGGCCGCCCCGGCGTGGGCCGCCCCGGCGTGGGCTGGCCCGGCGTGGGTCGGCCCGCTGTGGGTCGGCCCGGGGTGGGCTGGGCCGGCGTGCGCGGCGGCCTGTCCTGGGTGCGTCCGCCGTCGGCGGGGCGGGGGTGGGTCCGCCTGGTGGGAGGGGGTGATGGACGCCTCGGGCGGGCTGGCGTGCGTGAACGGCGGATGTCGAGCGTGCGAAGGGGCTGTGTGAGGGCGCTCACCCCGAGGTACGGGACACGGCCGGCGAGCCGCCCCCTACGATCCCTACTAGGTGCGTCAGCCGGCACCTGACGGCCATGGCACAGATCGGCGCAGGGCGCAGCGCGGCGTCCCGCCGCCCCAGGCCGACCGAAACCGAGCGTCTACGAGGACCGATGAATCCTGTCGTACTGATCGCCGAAGAACTCGCTCCTGCCGCCATCGAGGTGCTCGCGCACGACTTCGACGTGCGGCACGTCGACGGCACCGACCGCCCGGCCCTGCTCTCCGCGCTCTCCGAGGCCGACGCGGTGATCGTACGCAGCGCCACCCAGATCGACGCCGAGGCCATCGCCGCCGCGCCGCGGCTCAAGGTGGTCGCCCGGGCCGGTGTGGGCCTGGACAACGTCGAGGTGCCGGCCGCCACGGCGCGCGGTGTCATGGTCGTCAACGCGCCCACCTCGAACATCGTCTCGGCGGCCGAGCAGGCGGTCGCGCTGCTGCTGGCCGTGGCCCGCAACACCGCCAGCGCCAGCGCCGCGCTCAAGGCGGGGGAGTGGAAGCGGTCCAAGTACACCGGCGTGGAGTTGCAGGGCAAGACGGTGGGCGTGGTCGGTCTCGGTCGCATCGGCGTGCTCTTCGCCCAGCGGATCGCGGCGTTCGGCACCCGGCTGATCGCGTACGACCCCTACATCCAGCCGGCTCGGGCCGCCCAGCTCGGCGTCCGCCTGGTGGGGCTGGAGGAGCTGCTGCGGGAGAGCGACTTCATCTCGATCCACCTGCCGAAGACGCCGGAGACGGTGGGCCTGATCGGCGAGAAGGAGCTGGCGATCGTCAAGCCCGGCGTCCGGATCGTCAACGCCGCCCGGGGTGGCCTGGTCGACGAGCAGGCCCTCGCGGACGCGATCGCCGAGGGCCGGGTCGCCGGTGCCGGCGTCGACGTGTACGCCAAGGAGCCCTGCACCTCCTCACCGCTGTTCGCCTTCGACAACGTGGTGGCCACCCCGCACCTGGGCGCCTCCACCCACGAGGCGCAGGACAAGGCGGGCCTGGCCGTGGCGAAGAGCGTCAAGCTGGCGTTGCAGGGCGAGTTCGTCCCGGACGCGGTGAACGTGCAGGCCGGTGGCGTGGTCGCCGAGGACGTGCGGCCGTTGCTGCCGCTGGCCGAGAAGCTCGGCCGGGCCTTCACCGCGGTGGCCGGCGGGATCGCCGCCAGCGTCAACGTCGAGGTACGCGGCGAGGTCGTCGCCCACGACGTCTCGGTGCTCAAGCTCGCGGCCACCAAGGGGCTGTTCAGCTCGGTGGTGGAGGAGCAGGTCACCTACGTCAACGCCCCGCACCTGGCCGCCGAGCGTGGCGTCGAGGTCACGCTGGCCACCCAGGCCGAGACCGTCGACCACCCCAACCTGGTGACCGTACGCGGCGCGCTGCCGGACGGCCGGACGGTCAGCGTCTCCGGCACGGTGGCGCACACCGGCAGCCGGGACGTCATCAAGCTGACCGAGGTGGACGGCTTCGACGTGGAGATCGGCGCTGAGGGCATCCTGGTCTTCCTGCGTTACGCGGACCGGCCGGGCGTGGTCGGCACGGTCGGCACCCTGCTCGGCGCGGCCGGCGTGAACATCGCCGCCATGCAGGTCGCCCGCCGGGAGGCCGGTGGCGAGACGCTGATGACCCTCACCGTCGACCAGGCGCTCGGCGCGGACCTGCTCAGCTCGGCCGCCGACTCGATCGGCGCCGTCGCGGCCAGCGCCGCCGACCTGCGCGACGAGTAGTCGCGGCCGGCGCCGCCGACCTGCGCGACGAGTGGTCGCGGGCAGCGCCGCCGACCTGCGCGGCGTGTGGTCGTGGGCCGCGGCGGCGACCTGCGTGACGAGTGGTCGCGGGCAGCACGGATCGGGGGCCCGGCCGGACGGCCGGGCCCCTCGTCGTCCGCGCTGCTCAGCTGCGGACGCGGGCCGGCGGCGGGTACACCGAGCCGTCCTGGACGTCGAAGAGCATCAGGTCGTGCTCGCCGGCCAGCCGCTCGATGTCGAGCAGCACCTGGTCCTCGCAGGTGGGGAAGAGGCTCATGGCCACGTGGTCGGCGGCCGCGTGCAGCGGGGCGACCTCCCACGGGGTGCCGGGGCCGGCCGGCCGGTCCGGGTACGCCGCGGTGATCGCCCGGTAGAAGCCGACCACCCTGGGGTCGGGGTGGTGGTCGACGTGCCGCCCTTCGCGGCACCGCCGCACCGCTGCCCGTACGTCGTCGGGCGTGGCCCCGGACGGCAGGGCCCACACGCTCAGATCGAAACTCACGGCGGACAGCGTGCCATCCCGCTCCGCCGCCGTCACCCCTGCCCCGCCCCGGTTCGACCGGGCGTTGACCGGCCCGGGTGCGGGGACGGTCCGCTGTGGAGACTCTTGCGTCGAGTTGCGTCGATTCGCTAGCGTACCGGTGCGGTCACTGGCTGAGTCGAAACTCCGGCCCGTCTTCGGGTGACGCGGTCGCAGTCCCGGCCCACCGGCCCGCACCCCTCGATTGCGCGAGCCACGCGCACTCGTCGCTGACCGGCCCCCACGGTCGTTGCCGAGACCGTGGGGGCCGATCGCGGGCCGCTGTCCCGGCAGCCGTTGCCGATATGGCGGACGACGCCCGCGACGCAGGGGGAGTGTCCAGAGGCGACGGTCAGCGCCGGCGGTGCGCGAAGAGCGCCCGGTAGTCCGAGCCGTTGCGGAACCAGGCCAGCCCTGCCGGCCCGGCCGCGAACAGGGCGGTGGCGTAGGCGTCGGCCACCGCGAGGTCCGGTCCCACCACGGTGGCGGCGACGAGTTGGTCGGCCGGTTCGCCGGTGTGCGGGTCCACCACATGTCCCCGGCGCCCGCTCACTCCGGAGGTGCCCACCGCGCCGGCCGTCATCTCCAGCACCAGCGGGGTGCGCTGCGAGTCCGTCGGGTGGTGCACGGCGACCCGCCACGGTCCGCCGTGCGCGGCGTGCCCGCGTACGGTCAGGTCGGCGCCGCTGAGCACGGCGTAGTCGTGCACTCCGGCGGCGCGCAGCCGGTCCGCCGCCCGCTCCACGGCCCAGCCGCCGAGCAGGCCGCCCGGGTCGAAACCGCCGGGCACCGCCCAGGCGTCGAACCACCCGTCGGTCGCCGCCCGCATGGCGGCGCAGCGGTCCACCAGGTCGGCCAGCGGGGGGTACGACTCGGGGCTGATCTCGCCCCGGCGCAGCATCGAGACCAGGCTGTCGGGGCGGTTCGGCCCGTACGTCAGGTCGATGGCCCGCAGTTCGGCGACCGCGTCGCGCAGTGCCGCCCCGACGACCCGGCGGCCGAGCCAGTCGGGGGCGTTGAGCAGCAGGGTGTACTCGGCGGTGGAGGTCCGCACGGTGTGCTGGACGCTGATCCGGTCGGCGGCGCCGGAGCCGGCCCGGTCGAGCCGGTGGGTTCGGGTGCCGAGGCGCAGGTCGGGGCGGCGGCTGTGGAAGGCCGACTGGTCGACCCACCGGGTTCGGGGCTGCTCGTCGGCCCAGCGGGCCCGCCGCGCGTCGATCCGCATCGCTCCGCTCCCTCGCTGGCGGCGCCGCAGCGCCGCGGCGAAGCCGGTCCCGGGCCGGTGGTCGACCCGCTGTCCTGACCCTAGGGTGCGGAGATGATCGCCGCATGAATGGCGCCTGGGAGCATGCTGTGTATCGCGACTTCCCGAATGTTGGAAGGCGCGTACCGGGAGCCGGGACGGCGACGTACCGTTGCGCAGAACGACGAGGTGAGGGAGCGCCAGGTGGCACGGATCGCGGTGGTGGCCGGGGACGGCATCGGGCCCGAGGTGGTCGGGCAGGCCCGCAAGGTCATCGACGCGGTGCTCCCCGGGGTGGCGGCCACCGAGTACGACCTCGGCGCGGCCCGCTACCACCGCACCGGTGAGGTGCTGCCCGACTCGGTCCTCGAGGAGCTGGCCGGGCACGACGCCATCCTGCTCGGCGCGGTCGGCGACCCGACCGTGCCGCCGGGGGTGCTGGAGCGTGGTCTGCTGCTCAAGCTCCGGTTCGCCTTCGACCAGTACGTCAACCTCCGCCCGTCCCGGCTCTGGCCGGGGGTCGCCGGCCCGCTGGCCGCCGTGAAGCCGGGCGAGGTCGACCTGGTCGTGGTCCGCGAGGGCACCGAGGGCCTGTACGCGGGCGCCGGCGGTTCGCTGCACCGGGACACCCCGGCCGAGGTGGCCACCGAGGAGAGCCTGAACACCCGGCACGGCGTGGAGCGGGTGATCCGGGACGCCTTCGCCCGGGCCCGCCGCCGCGAGCGGCGCAAGGTCACCCTGGTGCACAAGACCAACGTGCTGACCCACGCCGGCTCGCTCTGGGCCCGGGCGTTCGAGGCCGTGGCGGCCGAGCATCCCGACGTGACGACGGAATACCAGCACGTCGACGCCGCCGCCATGTTCCTGGTGACCAACCCGCAGCGGTACGACGTCGTGGTCACCGACAACCTGTTCGGTGACATCCTCACCGACATCGCGGCCGCGGTGACCGGGGGCATCGGGCTGGCCGCCAGCGGCTGCATCAACCCCGAGGGGCGCTACCCGTCGATGTTCGAGCCGGTGCACGGCTCCGCGCCGGACATCGCGGGCCGGGGCGTCGCCGATCCGGTCGCCGCGGTGCTCTCCGCCGCGCTGCTGCTCGACCAGCTCGGCCACGCCGACGCCGCCGGGCGGGTCACCGCCGCGGTCGCCACCGAGCTGGCCGGTCGTACGCCGGGCACGTCGCTGCGCACCGAGGAGGTCGGCGACCGCCTCGCCGGGTACGCCGTAGCCTGACCGGGCCGTCACTCGGCCCGGTTCCGGGCCGCCAGACCCGTGCCGGGCTGAACCCGCCCGGTCGTCGCAGCCCCAGCCACCCGGCTCCTTCGATGTGTCGGGCCGGTGCTATCCGCTGAACGACCGTTCGGGGTAAGTTTCTGGCACCAGTGACGTCGGCGTGCGATCCCGCATGCCGTGGACCCGCAGGGAGGTCAGCGCGATGAGCGGTGGTGACATGCTCGATTTCGAGATCCGTCCGAATCCCGCGCCGGTATCCGCCGCCGACCGGGCCGCCCTGCTGGCGAACCCGGGTTTCGGCCGGGTGTTCACCGATCACATGGTGACCATCCGCTACGCCGAGGGCAAGGGCTGGTACGACGCCCGGGTGGAGGCCCGCGCTCCGATCCCGATGGACCCGGCCGCCGCCGTCCTGCACTACGCGCAGGAGATATTCGAGGGGCTGAAGGCGTACCGGACCGGGGACGGATCGGTGACCATGTTCCGTCCGGAGGCCAACGCGGCCCGCTTCGTCGCCTCGGCGCACCGCCTGGCCATGCCGGAGCTGCCCCCGGCGACGTTCGTCGAGTCGCTGCGCCGGCTCGTGGAGATCGACCAGGACTGGATCCCGGCGCACGAGGACGCCAGCCTCTACCTGCGGCCGTTCATGTTCGCCAGCGAGGTCTTCCTCGGTGTCCGCCCGGCCAACGAGTACCTCTACTGCGTGATCGCCTCGCCGGCCGGCGCGTACTTCGCCGGTGGCGTGAAGCCGGTGACGGTCTGGGTCTCCCCGGACTACACGCGGGCGGCACCCGGCGGCACGGGCGCGGCCAAGTGCGGCGGCAACTACGCGGCCTCGCTGGCCGCGCAGGCCGAGGCGATCGAGGCCGGCTGCGACCAGGTGGTCTTCCTGGACGCCGTCGAGCGGCGCTTCGTCGACGAGTTGGGCGGCATGAACGTCTTCTTCGTCTACGACGACAACACCCTGGTCACCCCGCCGCTGACCGGGACCATCCTGCCCGGCATCACCCGCGACGCGATCCTCACCCTGGCCGCCGAGGCGGGGCACCGGGTGGAGGAGCGGCCGGTGAGCTTCGCCGACTGGCAGGCCGACGCCGCCAGCGGCCGGCTCCGCGAGGTCTTCGCCTGCGGCACCGCCGCGGTGATCACGCCGATCGGCGGCGTGCGCTTCCCGGACGGCGAGTTCCTGATCGGTGGCGGCGAGCCGGGTCGGTCCACCATGGCCCTGCGGCAGCAGCTGGTGGACATCCAGCGCGGCCGTGCCGAGGACCGGCACGGCTGGGTGCGGCAGGTGCTCTGAGTCCCGCTTCCCGTCGACGGCCGGCACCGGGTGGTGCCGGCCGTCGCGCGGCGCCTCAGGCGAGCAGGTGGGCGCGGAGCGCGTCGAGCTGGGCGTCGGTCACCCCGGCGTGGCGCAGGTAGCCCTCGATCGAGCCGTACCCGGCGCGCAGTTCGGCCAGGAAGAGCGTCATCGCCTCGGCGGGGGAGGCGAGGAACGGGCGGGGCAGCGGATCGGCCTCCGGCATGGTGGCGGTGATCCAGGCGCTGAACCGCTCGGACGCCTCGGTGCTGAGCGCGTAGTCGGCGGCGATCGCGTCGTCGGCCACGCCGAGCACCCCGAGGGTGAGCGCGCAGACGATGCCCGTGCGGTCCTTCCCGGCCACGCAGTGCACCACCACCGGCGCGTTCGCGCTGTCCGCGATGAGCCCGACCGCCTCGGCCAGGCCCGCGGTGCCGGTCTGCGCGAGCGCCGCGTACCGGTCGGCGAGCCAGCGGGCCAGGTCCTCGTGCTGCTGGTACGGCACCTCGGACCAGTTCTGGTGCTCGGGGTGGATGTGCCGGTAGGTGAGCCCGTCGTACGCCGGCACCCGGCCGTCGCGGGTCACCTCGCTGGGGCGGCGCAGGTCGACGACGGTGCGGATGCCGAGGGCGGTGAACGCCGCCCGGTCGGTCTCGTCGATGCGGTGCAGGGAGTCGGAGCGGAAGAGCCGCCCCCGGCGCACCGTGCGGCCGTCGTGGCCGGGGTGACCGCCGACGTCGCGGAAGTTGAACAGGGCGGGGAAGGGGCTGCGGTGCGGGGTGTCCGTGGCGTCCACCCTGACACGGTAACGGCCGGTGGGACACCACGGTGTCCCACCGGCCGTCGGTGCAGGTTTCTCCGTTACCGGGCGGTACCCGGCGGGATCGACGAGTAGGTGTCGTCGTAGTAACCGCCGAGCTTCTCCCGGTACGCCGGGTCCGTGTCGGTCGACTCGTCGTACTCGGGCGCGGCCTTGATCTGGTCCTTGCTCCGGTCGACGTAGACCTTCCGCTCGTCGTGGTCGACGTGGTTGACGGTGCCGGCCGGCAACATGACCTTCTTACCGAAGATCCACGGACCGGTGTCCACCACGAGGAAACTGGAGTTCACCTCGTGACTGGCCCGGTCCACCTTGCCGATGCCACCGTCGGTCGCCTCCACCTTGTAGCCGACCAGGTCGATGCCGGTCACCCCGGCATCGTCCCGGTAGCTCCACGGATCGAAGCGCCCGGCGGGCGTGCCGCCCGCGAAGGCGCCCTGACCACCCTGGGTCAGCGGATCCGGCGTCCCGTGGGTCGTTCGAGGGTCGAGCCGCTCCATGGCGTCAACACTCCCTTTCTCGACTTTCTCGGGGGATGTGCCTGTCGGATCCCTTCCTACCCGGGTGCGGAGATCGCTACACCGGCCGGTTCAGGCGAGCGCGGCCTCCGCGTCCAGTGTCACCGCGGCGGCGTGCACGACCGCGGCGATCCGCAGCCCTTCGTGCACCTGCTCCCGGGTGAAACCGGCGGCCCGCAGGGTCTTCTCGTGCGACTCCAGGCAGACGCCGCAGCCGGTGATCGCCGAGACGGCGAGGCACCAGAGCTCGAAGTCGCCCTTCTCCACGCCCGGCCGGGCGATGATCTGCATCCGCAGCCGGGCCGGCATCGAGGCGTACTGCTCGTCGCCGATCAGGTGCTTGGCCCGGTAGTAGATGTTGTTCATCGCCATGATCGCGGCCGCGCCCTTGGCGGCCTCGACCGCCTCGGGTGTGAGGTGTCCGGCCGCCTCGGCGGCGATCTCCCGCAGCACCACCGGATTGCGGGCCGCCACCGCGCAGGCCAGGGCGGTGCCCCAGGCCTGCTCCGGCTTCAGCGTCGAGGTGCCGACGGTCGAGCCGAGGTTGAGCTTGATGTCCTTGGCGTACTCGGGCAGCGCCGCCTTGACCGCGTCCAGGCCCATGCTCAGGCCCCGGTCCCGGCGAGCAGCGCGTTGGCGTCCAGGGTGGCGCCGCCCTTGTTCCAGTTGCACGGGCAGAGCTCGTCGGTCTGCAGGGCGTCGAGCACCCGCAGCACCTCGGAGACGTTCCGGCCGACCGAGCCGGCGGTCACCATGGCGAACTGGATCTCGTTGTTCGGGTCCACGATGAAGGTGGCCCGCTGGGCGACACCGTCCTCGCCGAGCACGCCGCACGCCCCGGTCAGCTCGCGCTTGATGTCGCTGAGCATCGGGAAGGGCAGTTCCCGCAGGTCCGGGTGGTCCTTGCGCCAGGCATAGTGGACGAACTCGTTGTCCACGGAGACGCCGAGCACCTGGGCGTCCCGGTCGGCGAACTCACCGTTCAGGCGGCCGAACTCGGCGATCTCGGTCGGGCAGATGAAGGTGAAGTCCTTCGGCCAGAAGAAGACCACCCGCCACTTGCCCTCGTAGGACTTGTGGTTGATCGTCTCGAACGCCTGGTCGGCGTCGAGCGACACGCAGGCGGTGAGTTCGTACTCGGGGAAGCGGTCACCGACGGTGAGCACGGGTCCTCCTAGACAGCGGTTTGTCAGCGGCGCGAGGCCGGTAACTTGATTAGTTCCAGATACTTCCGCAGCCGGGTTTGCGCCGCTCGGCGGCCGGATGACTTGTGAAGTCGATCACCGGGGTCGGTCGCGGCGGCGGATCTCGCCGCCGCGCGGCAATTCACCACCCAGAGTCACCGTCCCGGGATGTGGGTTTTCCCTCCCAAAATCGGGAGCGGAGTGGCAGAGTGGCCGTCGTGACCAGCTCCGTCCTGATCATTGGCAGCTAGCGCGCCGGCATCCCTCCCGCCGAGCGCGCAGACCTCCCGCATCCGCGGGGGGTCTTTTTGTTGCTCCCGCAGGTTCGAGACGAGGACTCCCATGACCTTCCAGGTGTACGACACGACGTTGCGCGACGGCGCGCAGCGCGAAGGGCTCAGCTACTCGGTCGTCGACAAGCTCGCGGTGGCCCGCCTGCTCGACGACCTCGGGGTCGGCTTCATCGAGGGGGGCTGGCCGGGCGCCGTACCGAAGGACACCGAGTTCTTCCGGCGGGCCCGGACCGAGCTGGACCTGAAGCACGCCGTCCTGGTCGCCTTCGGGGCCACCCGCAAGGCCGGCCTCGCGGTCGACGCCGACCCACAGGTGCGCGGGCTGCTCGACGCGGAGACCCCGGCCGTGGCGCTGGTCGCCAAGGCGGACCTGCGCCACGTCGAGCGGGCGCTGCGCACCACCGCCGAGGAGAACCTGGCCATGATCCGCGACACGGTCGCGTACCTGGTGGCGCAGGGGCGGCGGGTCTTCGTCGACGGGGAGCACTTCTACGACGGCTACCGGCACGACCCGGCGTACACCGCCGCCGTGGCGGAGACCGCGCTCGCCGCCGGGGCCGAGCGGTTCGTCCTCTGCGACACCAACGGCGGGATGCTCCCGTCGCAGGTCACCGCCGCGATCACCGGCCTCACCGCGCGGACCGGGATCGACCCGGCCCGGCTCGGCATGCACGCCCAGAACGACACCGCCTGCGCGGTGGCCAACACGATCGCCGCGGTCGAGGCCGGCGTCCGGCACGTCCAGGGCACCGCCAACGGGTACGGCGAGCGCCCCGGCAACGCGGACCTCTTCGCGGTCGTGGCCAACCTCCAGCTCAAGCTCGGCATGCCCGTCCTACCGGAGGGCTGCCTGGAACAGATGGTGCGGGTCTCGCACGCCATCGCCGAGATCGCCAACATCGCCCCCGACACCCACCAGGCGTACGTCGGGGCCGCCGCCTTCGCCCACAAGGCGGGGCTGCACGCGAGCGCGATCAAGGTCGACCCGTTGCTCTACAACCACGTCGACCCGGCGGTGGTGGGCAACGACATGCGGATCCTGGTGACCGAGATGGCCGGCCGGGCCAGCATCGAGCTCAAGAGCCGCGAGCTGGGTGTGGATCTGGCCGGCCATCCGGAGGCGCTCGCCACGGTCACCAAGCGGGTCAAGGAGCTGGAGGCCGGCGGCTGGTCGTTCGAGGCCGCCGACGCCTCCTTCGAGCTGCTGGTCCGCGCCGAGCTGCCGGACCGGGCCGTGCCGCGCCCGTTCGCCCTGGAGTCGTACCGGGTGCTGGTCGAACACCGCGAGGACGGCGCGGTGGTCTCCGAGGCCACCGTGAAGATCCGGGTACGCGGCGAGCGGGTGATCGCCACCGCCGAGGGCAACGGCCCGGTCAACGCGCTGGACGAGGCGCTGCGGGTGGCGCTCGCCCGGCACTACCCGGAGCTGCGCGAGTTCGAGCTGGCCGACTACAAGGTCCGCATCCTGGAGGGCAGCCACGGCACCGGCGCGGTCACCCGGGTGCTGGTGGAGACCGCCGGCGCCGGTCGGGACTGGACCACCGTGGGGGTGCACCCCAACGTGGTCGAGGCGAGCTGGCACGCCCTCGTGGACGCGCTCAGCTACGGACTGGACCGGGCCCGGGTCTGAGACCGGATTCGGTTCCCGGGCCGGCTCAGCCGGCGGCGGGCAGCCGCAGCTCGGCCAGGACGGCCCGGTGGTCGCTGCCGGGCAGCCGGTGCGTGTCGACCGAGCGGACCGCGATGCGCCGGTCGGCCAGCACGTGGTCGATGGTGACCGGTGGGATCGGGTCGCCGTCGTACGGGCCCCAGGTGCCGGCGAGCCCGGCGCCCACCTGGTCGGCGGCGTCCACGTACCCGGTGGCGATGAGGTCGCGCAGCGGTGCGTGGTCGAGGGTCGCGTTGAAGTCGCCGGCCAGCACGCTCAGCCGCCCGCGGGGCGTGGCGGGCGGCTGGGCGCGCAGGTCGGTCCACCAGTCCGGCACCACCTCGACGGCGTACGGCGCGGCCGGGTGCGCCGACTCCACCCGCAGCGGTGGCGCGCCCGGCACCGCCAGGGTCCCGTGGGCCTGGGTGAAGGCGAAGCCCGCGTTGCGCCGGAACCCGCCCTCGCCCAGCGGGTAGCGGGCGTACAGGCCGGAGCCGGTGGTGCCGACCTCCGGGTTGAGGACCCGGTACGGCAGCAGCGTGGCCAGCCCCAGCCGGTCCAGCTCGGCGGCGATGCCGGGGGTGAACTCCTGCACGGCCAGCACGTCGACCCGCTGGTCCCGGACCAGGCCGACCAGCACCGCCGGGTCGGCGCCGCCGACCAGCAGGTTGGCGGTGAGCAGCCGCAGGGTCGGCCCGCCGACCGCCGGCTGCGCCGCGCCGACCGCCCGGGGCGCCACCGCGCCGACCAGCGCCAGCGCGGCGAGCGCCGCGACCACCGCCGGGGCGGTCCGGCGCAGGGCGAGCGCCAGCGCCAGCGGCAGCAGGGCGCCGGCGGCGACGTACGGGGTGAAGGCGACCGCCTGCACCAGCGGCCCGCGCTCCAGGCCGGCGAGGCGGAGCACCGCCCAGGCCGCCGCGGGCAGCACGGCGAGCCAGCAGCCCACCGTCGTGGCCCGGCGCGCCCGGGTGGAGGTCCGTTCGGCGCGGATCAGGGCGGTCACCGCGTCACCGTACCGGCCGGCGGGGCACGCCGGGTGTCCCACCGCCCGGCGCGACCATTTCGTGAATGGCGTTCCGCTCGCTTTTCACAATTCCGAAGAGTGCCGTTCAGTGGTCGACACGCTAAATGCGAACTATTGACCGTACCCATTTTCCAGTGCTAGTTTCCACCTGGTTGAGACGTCGCGACTCTCCGTAGTATCCCCAGTTCAAGCCGGGTGCGGTAGGTCGGTTCGGCCGACGATTACGGTGCGCGTGAAGCAGATTTCCGATGATCTGCCAAAGGCTGCGCCCGGCGCTCGCCACAGCCGCCCGGCCCGGTCTCGGGTCGGGTCGGATCACCACGGTCACGAATAGGGAGACCTGTCATGGCGACATTCTTCAGACCCAAGGCGACGGTGGTGGCCCTCGCCGTCCTGACCCTCACCCTGGCCGGTGGCGGCATCGCCGTCGCGGCCCAGCCCAGCGCCAAGGCCCCGACCAGCTCCGCCCAGCCCGGTGCCCGCCAGCCCGGCTCCGGGAGCCAGCCGCCGGTGACCGCCGCCGCCGCCCGCCGCGCGCAGGCGGCGATGCGGGCCAGCCTGGCGCCGCCGCCCGCCGGCACCGCCGCGTGGGCGGTGGTCAGCGCCAACGGCGTGCTGCTCCAGCACTCCGCGAACGTGGTCTCGGCCCAGCGCTTCACCTGCTGCGGCGCGGGACAGTACGAGGTCATCCTCGACTACGACGTGCACTCGAAGGCGTTCACGGCCACCATCGGGACCAACGACGCGGCGAACGTCCCGCCGTCGGGCGAGGTCGCGGTCGCGCCCCGCTACCTGATCTCGAACGCCGTCTTCGTGCAGACCCGCAGCTCGTCGGGGAACGCCGCGGACCGCTCGTTCCACCTGGCCATCCACAACTGACCCGCGTCGAGGTGCCGGCCCCCGCCGACGGCGGGGGCCGGTGCCCTTTCCGGCCGGTCTGTTCCCGGCTGCGCCGCCCGGCGCCGCCCGCGCCATTGCGCCCCGGTCGGGGGAGTCATCCCGATCCGAGCCGGGAAGGGGCGGTCACGGGCGGAAAATCCGACGTTTGTCCGACCTCCGGCCCGGGAAGCAAGCACCGTGACGGACATCTCGGACACCCTGGCCAGCGTGCCCAGCCCGGTCGAGGCCGACGCTAGCGGCGTCGAGCTGGAACAGACTCTCCTCGAGGTCAAACGCGTGATCGTCGGGCAGGATCGGCTCGTCGAACGGCTACTCACCGCCCTGGTGGCCGGCGGGCACTGCCTGCTGGAGGGCGTACCCGGAGTGGCCAAGACCCTGGCCGCGCAGACCCTCGCCACCGTGGTCGGCGGCACCTTCTCCCGGGTCCAGTTCACCCCCGACCTGGTCCCGTCGGACATCGTCGGCACCCGCATCTACCGGGCCTCCACGGAGAGCTTCGACGTCGAGCTGGGTCCCATCATGGCGAACCTGGTGCTCGCCGACGAGATCAACCGCGCCCCGGCCAAGGTGCAGTCGGCGCTGCTGGAGGCGATGGCCGAGCGGCAGGTGTCGATCGGCGGGCGGAGCTGGCCGGTCCCGGAACCGTTCCTGGTGCTGGCCACCCAGAACCCGATCGAGTCCGAGGGCGTCTACCAACTGCCCGAGGCGCAGCGCGACCGGTTCCTCATGAAGGTCGTCGTCGACTACCCGAGCGATGCCGACGAACTCGCCATCCTCTACCGGATGAGCGCCAGCCGGCCCACCCCCCGGCAGGTCCTCGACCCGGTCCGGCTGCGTGCGCTCCAGCGCCGGGCCGCCGACATCTTCGTCCACCACGCCCTCGCCGAGTACGTCGTCCGGCTCATCCTGGCCACCCGCGACCCGGGCCGGTTCGGGTTGGCGGAGGTCGCCCCGCTGCTGGCGTACGGGGCCAGCCCCCGGGCCACCCTCGGCCTGGTCGCCGCGGCCCGTGCCCAGGCCCTGATCCGGGGCCGGGAGTACGTCCTGCCCGAGGACGTCCGCGAACTGGCCGTCGACGTCCTCGCCCACCGGCTGGTGCTCTCCTTCGACGCGGTGGCCGACGGCGTCTCCGCCGAGTCGGTGGTACGCCGGCTGGTCGAGGCGGTGCCACCGCCCCGGGTGGTCTCCGGGCAGGCCGAGGTGGCGGCCGACCTGGCGGCGGCATGAGCCGCCGGACCGTCGCGACCCGGCCCGAGCCGGGCCTGGCCGACCTGGCCCCCGACCAGCGGCTGCGCCGGCTGGAGCTGACCGTCTCCCGCCGACTGGACGGGCTGCTGCACGGCCAGTACCGGGGCCTGCTGCCCGGCCCCGGCAGCGAGGTGTCCGGCAGCCGCGAGTACCGGCCCGGCGAGGACGAGGTGCGCCGGATGGACTGGGCGGTCACCGCCCGGACCACCGTGCCGCACGTCCGCGAGGTCGACGCGGACCGGGAGCTGACCACCTGGCTGCTGGTCGACGCCAGCCCGAGCATGGAGTACGGCACGGCCGCCCTGGACAAGCGGGAACTCGCGGTGGCCGCCGTGGCGGCGGTCGGCTTCCTCACCGCCGGCGTCGGCAACCGCCTCGGCGCCCAGGTGCTCGCGCCGGACGGCATCCGCCGGTTCCCGGCCCGCAACGGGCGTACCCACCTGTTCGGCCTGCTCCGGGCCCTGCTGGCCGCGCCCCGGCACGGCGGCTACGACGTGGACCGGCCGGGGGCACGGGCCGTCCCGCCCACGCTGGTCGACGGCCTGGCCGGCGTGCAGCGGATGGCGACCCGGCGCGGGCTGGTGGTCGTCGTCTCCGACTTCCTGGACGGGCTGCCGGACGACCCGGACGCCGCTCCGCCCTGGGAGGCCGCGCTGCGCCGGCTCGCCGTCCGGCACCAGGTGCTCGCCGTCGAGGTGACCGACCCGCGCGAGCTGGAACTGCCCGACGTCGGCCTGGTCACCCTGGTCGACCCGGAGACCGGCCGGCGCCGCGAGGTCTGGACCGGCGACCCCACCCTCCGGGAGCGGTACGCGCAGGCCGCCACCGCCCAGCGGGACCAGCTGCGCCAGGCGCTGCGCCGGTCCGGGGCGACCCACCTGGCGCTGCGCACCGACCGGGACTGGAGCGCCGACATCGTGCGGCACGTGCACACCCAGCGTCGGCTGGCCACCGCGCCGGCCGCGTCCCGCGGAGGTCGCGGATGACCTGGCAGTCACCGGGGCGGCTCTGGCTCCTGCTCGGCGTCGCCGCCCTCGTCGCCGGCTACCTGGTGATGCAGCGCCGGCAGAGCCGGTACGCGGTCCGGTTCACCAACCTGCGGCTGCTGGACCGGGTGGCGCCGCAGCGGCCGGCCTGGCGGCGACACGTACCGGCGGGTCTCTTCCTGGCCATGCTGGCGCTGCTGGTGGTCGGCTTCGCCCGGCCCAGCGCCGAGGTGCGGGTGCCCCGCGAGCGGGCCACCGTGATGGTGGCGGTGGACGTCTCCACCTCGATGCTCGCCGGCGACGTCGACCCGGACCGGCTGACCGCCGCCAAGCAGGCCGCCCGCCGATTCGTCGACGGCCTGCCCGACGAGTTCAACGTCGGCCTGGTCGCCTTCGCCGGCAGCGCGGCGGTGCTGGTGCCGCCGAGCACCGACCGGGACGCCCTGCACGAGGGAATCGAACGGCTGGCGGAGGGAGCCACCGGCGTCCAGGGCACCGCCATCGGAGAAGCGATCAGCACCTCGCTCGGCGCGGTGAAGAGCCTGGACGCCTCGGCCGCGAAGAACCCGCCGCCGGCCCGCATCATCATCCTCTCCGACGGGGCGAACACCTCCGGGATGGATCCGATGGAGGCGGCCGAGCAGGCCGTGGCGGACAAGGTGCCGGTGCACACCATCTCCTTCGGTACCCCGTCCGGGTTCGTCGACCGGGGCGGCCGGGCGATCCAGGTGCCGGTCGACGGGCAGACCCTCCGGGCGGTCGCCGAGGAGACCGGCGGCGGCTTCCACGAGGCCTCCACCAGCGCCGAGCTGCGTGCCGTCTACGAGGACATCGGCACGTCGGTCGGCTACCGCAAGGAACGGCAGGACATCTCCGCCCGCTTCATCGGCCTGGGCCTGGTGCTCGCCATGGGCGCGGCCGCCGGATCGCTGCGGTGGTTCTCCCGCCTGCCCTGATCGGCACCACCCGCGACGCAGCACGCTGGACACGTGAGGAGCCAGGTATGGCAGTGCAGACCGGACTCGGCGAACCGCGCGGACCGTGGTTCGTCTCGCCGGAGCTGGACCCGGACGGGCGCGGACGGTGGGACGTACCCGGCTCGGAGCGGGGCGGGGGACGGCCGGGCTGGCGCGGCCGGTTGCTCAGCGCCATGGCCGTGGTGGCCCTCTCCACGGTCTCCGGGGCGGCGGCCGGCACCTGGGCGGCCGACCGGGACGTGCCCGGACCGGCGGCGGCCTCGGCGGCGCCGGTCCCGGCGGAGCTGGTCACCGCCGCCGAGAAGACCGTGCCGGGGGTGGTCTCGGTGATGGTCGGCGGGGCCTCCGGCTCCTCGGCCAGCGGGTCCGGTTTCGCCATCGACCGCGAGCAGCACATCGTCACCAACGACCACATCCTGGCCCGCGGCGGCTCCGGACCGGTGACCGTGGAGACCTCGGACGGCCGCCGGTTCACCGCCGAGGTGGTGGGGCGGGAGCCGGCCAGCGACCTGGCGGTGCTCAAGGTGCCCGCGTCGGCCGGGCTGTCGCCGCTGCCGCTGGCCAAACCGAACTCGACCCGGGTGGGCGAGCCGGTGCTGGCGGTCGGCTCGCCGCTCGGCCTGGCCGGCACGGTCACCGCCGGTATCGTCAGCGCGCTCAACCGCCAGGTACGCATCGGCAACGGCCGGCACACCGCGGTGCAGACCGACGCGTCCATCAACCCCGGCAACTCCGGCGGGCCGCTGGTCAACGCCCGGGGTGAGGTGGTCGGGGTGAACACCGCCATCGCCACCATCGACGGCAACGGCTCGATCGGCATCGGCTTCGCCATCCCGATCGACCAGGTCCAGCACACCGCGGACACCATCATCGGACGGGGCGGCTGACCGCCCGCCGCGGCCCTGACCTGGGTGGACGCGGCGGGCGGGAAGTGTCGGATATCCGGCGCGGGACCATCGGGCCATGGAAATATTACGCTGAGTATGGATACTGGCGTGGGTGGAGCAAGCTGTCATCGCGGCCCTCCTCGTGGTGGGCCTGGTCATCGGCGCCGGTGTCGGCGCGGCGTACGCCCGCGCGAAGCGGGGCTGGAAGGACTACCGGACCATCCGGACCAGCGTGCCCGGCGCGCGGCGCACCGCCTGGGTGGCCACCCGCGCGGCGATCACCAAGATCGGCGTGATCGCGTTGCTGCTGGTCGGCGCGGCGGCGTACGCGGCCGCCGGAAACGATCACGAACGGGCCGGTCCCGGGCCCACCCCGACCCCGACCGTGACCCACTCCCCGGTGCACCGCTCGGGGCGTTAGCCTCGGGGGCGTGGACGGCGGACTGCGGGTGACGGACCGGCTCGTGATCCCCGAGAACGAGCTGCGGGAGCGCTTCTCCCGGTCCTCCGGGCCGGGCGGGCAGGGGGTCAACACCACCGACTCCCGGGTGGAGCTGAGCTTCGACCTGGCCGGTTCGCCCAGCGTGCCCGAGCCGCTGCGCACCCGCGCCCTGGACCGGCTCGCCGGCCGGCTGGTCGACGGCGTGCTCACCGTGGCCGCCAGCGAGCACCGCGCCCAGCTGGCCAACCGGGAGGCCGCCCGGGAGCGGCTGGCCGCCCTGCTGGGTGAGGCGGTCGCCCCGCCGCCGAAGCCCCGCCGCCCCACCCGGCCGTCCCGGGGCGCGAAGGAACGCCGGTTGGCCGAGAAGAAACGCCAGTCCCAGCGCAAACGCGACCGCCGGGTGGACGGCGACTGACCCGCCGAGCGTCCGTGGTCGCCGGCCCGTGGGCCGTGCCGGTGGCCGCCGTGGTCGACGTCCATGGCCGCCGTGCATGGTCGCCGCCGGTGGTCGCCGTCCGTGGTCGCGTCGGTGGTCGCCGTCGGGCCGGAAACGATTTGCCGTGGTCGGCGGCCGCCGCCGAGAATCCGCCGGTGCCGACCGACTTCGCCACCAAGCCCGTGCTGGCCGGCGAGCGGGTGCTGCTGCGCCCGCTGACCGCCGACGACGCCGTCACCTTCCAGGCCATCCTCGCCGACCCGGAGGTGATCTGGCTGACCGGCAGCCCGCAGCGCGAGTTCGACCTGGACCGGCTCCGCGACTGGTACGGCAGCCGCGGCGCGCAGACCGACCGGCTCGACCTGGCCGTGGTGGACCGGGAGAGCGGTGCCTGCGTCGGCGAGGTGGTGCTCAACGAGTGGGACCCGGGCAACCGCGCCGCGAACTTCCGCACCCTGATCGGGGCGGCCGGCCGGGGCCGAGGGCTCGGCACCGAGGCGGCCCGGCTGATCGTCGGGTACGGCTTCGAGCGGCTCGACCTGCACCGCATCTCACTGGAGGTGTTCGCGTTCAACCCGCGCGCCCGCCGGGTGTACGAGAAGATCGGTTTCGTGGCCGAGGGCACGCTGCGGCAGGTGCTCCGGGACCACGACGGTTGGGTGGACGCCACGGTGATGTCGATCCTCGCCCCGGAGTGGGCGCGGCACCGGGGCCACCCCGAGGGCTGAGTCCGGCAGACGGGACCGGGTTGAGCGGCGGGCGTCGAACCGCTTCAATACCCACGGGAGCATCAGGGCCGTCACCGACCACCTCGTCACGTGACAGGAGACCCGTTCCCATGCCCCGTACCCCGCTGCGCGCCGCGCTCGTCGCGCTCGCCGCCCTCCTTCCCGCGCTCGCCCTCGGGCTGGCCCTCGTCTCGACGGCGCCGCCGGCCGCGGCGGCCGCGACCCCGGTCCGCGTCATGCCGCTCGGTGACTCCATCACCGGGTCGCCGGGCTGCTGGCGGGCGCTCCTCTGGAACCGCCTGCAGACCACCGGCTACCCCGACGTCGACTTCGTCGGCACGCTCGGCCCGCAGGGCTGTTCGGTGCCGTACGACGGGGACAACGAGGGACACGGCGGCTACCTGGTGACCAACGTCGCCAACCAGAACCTGCTGCCCGGCTGGCTCAACGCGACCCGCCCCGACGTGGTGCTCACGCACTTCGGCACCAACGACGTGTGGAGCAACATCGCGCCGACCACCATCCTGGCCGCGTACTCGAGGCTGGTGGACCAGATGCGGGCCAGCAACCCGGCCATGGCCGTGCTGGTCGCGAAGATCATCCCAATGAACCCGCCGACCTGCGCGGAGTGCGGCCAGCGGGTGGTCGCCCTGAACGCCGCCATCGACGGCTGGGCCGCCGGCAAGACGACGGCGGCCTCCCCGGTCGTGGTGGTCGACCAGTGGACCGGCTTCAACACCGCCACCGACACCTACGACGGAGTGCACCCGAACGCCGCCGGCGACCAGAAGATGTCCGACCGCTGGTACCCGGCGCTCACCGCCGCGCTGGGCCGAAGCACCCCGACGCCGACGGTGAGCCCGACCGGCGGCCCGACGCCGACGCCGACGGTGAGCCCTACCGGTGGCCCGACGCCGTCACCGACGACGAGCCCGTCCGGTGGCCCGACGCCCACCCCGGCGGGCGGCTGCGCGGCCACCTACCGGACCGCCGGGCAGTGGCCGGGCGGCTTCCAGGGCGAGGTCACCGTGGCCAACCCCGGTAGCGCCCCGATCGGCGGCTGGACGGTGCGCTTCACGCTTCCCGCCGGTCAGCGGATCATCCAGGCGTGGGGCGCCGAGCTGACCCAGACCGGCACCGCGGTGACCGCCCGCAATGCCGGCTGGAACGGCACCCTGGCCCCGGCCGCGCAGACCAGTTGGGGATTCCTGGCCGACGGCAGCCCGATCATGGTGCCGTTGACCTGCACCGCCGGCTGACGCCCCGCCAGGCCCACCCGGGCCTCACCCCGGCCCGGCCGCGCCGCCGCTGGCGGCGCGGCCGGCGCACGGTTTGCGGAAAGGCGTGGTCTCCGGGCGCTCGGAAGCCACACTATGGCGCAATCCGGCCTTCACAAGGACGTCGGCCCGGACGTGTCGGCCCGGGGCGTGGCGGCCCGGGGCGTGGCGGCGGTCAGTCGGGTGCGGCGGCGAGGAGCCGGTCGCACTCGGCCAGCAGGCGCTGGCGCAGCGGGGCGGCCCGTTCGGCGAAGGACCGCTGGGCCTGCGCGTACTCCTGCCGGCCGGCCATGGTCTCCACCCGCACCGGCGGGTAGCCCAGCTCGGCCAGGTCGTACGGGGAGGCGCGCATGTCCAGCGTGCGGATCTCCCGCGCCAGCGCGAAGCAGTCGGCGACCAGTTCCGAGCAGACCAGGGGCGAGAGCTTGTAGGCCCACTTGTAGAGGTCCATGTTGGCGTGCAGGCAGCCCGGCTGCTCCAGCGCGTGCTGGCTGTCCCGGGTCGGGGTGAGCACGTTCAGCGGCCGGGCCGGCGCGGTGAAGAACCGGAACGCGTCGAAGTGGCTGCACCGCACACCCCGCTCCTCGACCACCGCGGCGGTCGCCGCCGGGCTGAGCCGCAGCGGCCAGGCGTTGTGGCGTACCTCGTCCTGGGTCTGCCGGTAGACCATCGCCCACTCGTGCATGCCGAAGCAGCCCAGTTGGGCGGGGCGGCCGGCGGTCGCCGCGAGCAGCGTCCGGATCCAGGAGATCGACTCGGCGCGCCGGGAGCGTACCCGCTCGGTGTCGAGGGTGAGCCCGGCGGCGCCGGCGCGGTAGTCCGGTCCGAACTCCGCCGGGTCCGCGTCCCGCAGCACCACCCCCGTGCCCGGGTGCCAGCGGCGCAGCTGCGCCGGGCGGTGCGAGTAGTAGGTGAAGAGGAAGTCCTCCACCGGGTGCTTCACCCCGCTGCGGCGGCGGGCCAGGTGCGGCGCCAGCCAGGCGTCGACCCGCTCCTCGTGGGCGCGACGCCGGGCCTGCCAGTCGGCCGCGTCGAGCGCGGCGGCGGGGGCGAGGGCGGCGGTCACGGCCCCCAGGGTACGACCGCCACCCCGCCCCCGGTCAGGCCACGTCCACCCGGACGCCGGCGGAGAACACCCCGCTGCGCAGCTCCAGCTGTTTCGGCGGCTGGTCGCCCTGGAGCGTGAAGACCAGCGGCAGGAGCACCCGGCTGCCCGCGGCGACCGGTTGCGCGAACACGTCCCGGCCGAGGTTGGCCACCCGGGTGGCGTCCTCGTCGGCGGCCACCCAGCTGCCGCCCGGCAGGTACGCCCGCTGGAGCTGCCCGTGCCAGGTCTGTTCGCCCGGGGTGAGGTTGCGCACCCCGACCGTGGCCAGGCACTGCCGCCCGTGCTGGGTCGACGGCAGCTCCCCGACCCCGCAGGCCACCCGGTAGACGGTGAACTCGAACGCGGTCTCCCGCAGCGGCATCCCGACCGGGCCGGTGACGCTGCTGCCCAGCCACGCGCCGCTGGTCGGCTGCTTGGTGGTGTCGATCGCGGCGACCCGCTGGGTGGCCGTCCATGCCGCCGCCCCGACCACGCCGGCCAGCACCGCCGCCGCGACGCCCACGACCAGCCAGATCGGCGGGGTACGCCGCCGTGCTCCCACCCTGGGCGTGGCGGGGCGGGGATGCAGCGTGCCGCGTTCCGCCGGTCCGGCGGCGCCGCCCACGACGGGCGGGATCCCGGCGTTGGCCGGCGCCGGCCCGCCCGGCCGCAGCCCGGAGCGCCGCCGGCGCCGCTGCCACCCCCACCAGAGCACGCCGCCGGTGACCACCAGGAGCGCGGCCAGCGCGGCCAGCAGCACCGGGGGACGTCGCCAGGCCGGCGCCGCGGTCACCTGCGCCGCCGGGACCGCGGCGGCGGGGCCGGTCCAGGTTGCCGTCGTGCAGTCGTACGGGCGGGTGCCGTCGGAGCCGTAGACGCAGGTGGGCGCGGTCACCGACCCGCCTCCCGGGGTCCCGCTGAACGCGGTGTCCAGCGTGGTGGTGCTCTGCGCCGGCAGCCGCAGCCGCCAGGTCACCTCGCTGGCGCCGGCCGAGCCGATGGTGCCGGTGGTCCGGCCGCCGCCGGTCACGCCGGTGGTCGTCGCGCCGGCCGGCACCTCCTGCCGGACCGTGGTCTCGACCATCGTGTTGCCGGCGTTGCGTACCTGGATCTGGTATCTCGGTGTCGCCGTGCCGGCGGGGGTCACCGCCACGGTGACCGGCGGTTTCGACAGCTGGATCGGCGCCGGTTTGGTCGGTGCCACCGCGGGCGGCGCCGCCGGCATCCCGGTCGGGATCGGCGTGGCCCGCTCCGCCGGCGCGGGTGCCGCCGCCGGTTGCCCGGGCGCGGCCACCGGTTGCGCGGACGCGACCGCCGCTGCCGCCGCCGCGCCCGGTGTCGCCGCCGGTGCGGCGGGTCCCGTCGGGGACGCGGCCGGGGTGGCCGGTGCCGTCGCCGGCCGGGCGGGTGGGGTCGCCGGCTTCGCCGGTGCCATCGCCGGTCGGGTGGGGGCGGCCGCCGCGCCGGGCGTCGCCGGGGCGAGCGTCGGTAGGGCGGCGAGGACGCCGAGGCAGTTCACGATCACGGCCAGGGCCCTGTGGTGTCGTCTCGATGCAGGCATACGAACGAACCTCCGGACCCGAAGCTATGGGTCCCGGCCCGCCGGGCGGGTACGAAGCCGCCATTCCCGCCCCGGCCGGCGCCGGTACGCGTATCCTGGCGCGCCGGCCCGGGACCGGTCGCCGCCGTACCCGCCGCCCCGGGCCCGGCCCGGCCCGACCTGCCGCGCCCGGCGTGGCCGGGCGTCGCGCGGGGATAGATTGGCTGGGTGCGTATCGCTCGTTTTGCTCATGCCAAGGGAATGTCGTTCGGGGTCGTCGAGGGCGAGCCGGAGGCCGGGCCGCAGGGCCTGACCATCGCCGAGATCGAGGGACACCCGTTCGGCCAGATCCAGTTCTCCGGCGCCCGTTGGGCGCTCTCCGATGTGCGACTGCTCTCGCCGATCCTGCCCAGCAAGGTGGTCTGCGTCGGCCGCAACTACGCCGAGCACGCCGCCGAGCACGGCAGCGAGGTGCCGAAGGAGCCGCTGCTCTTCCTCAAGCCGTCCACCTCGGTGATCGGCCCCCGGGACGCGATCCGCCTGCCGATCTTCTCCAAGCAGGTCGAGCACGAGGCCGAGCTGGCCGTGGTGATCGGCGCGCCGGGCGCGCGGCGCGCGGACCGGGCCGCCGCCGAGCGGGCCATCTTCGGCTACACCTGTGCCAACGACGTCACCGCGCGGGATCTGCAGCGCTCCGACGGGCAGTGGACGCGGGCCAAGGGGTTCGACTCGTTCTGCCCGATCGGCCCGTGGATCACCACCGGGCTGGACGTCTCCGACCTGGAGATCCGCTGTGAGGTGGGTCGCAACCCGGAGGAGATGGAGGTACGCCAGCTCGGCCGGACCAAGGACATGGTGTTCGACGTCCCGGGGCTGGTGTCGTACATCTCGCACGTGATGACGTTGCTCCCCGGGGACGTGGTGCTGACCGGTACGCCGGCGGGGGTTAGCCCGCTCACCGACGGGGATACCGTCTCCGTGCGGATCGAGGGGATCGGCGAGCTCACCAACCCGGTGGTGCCGGTCGCCTGACGCGTCCGACGCCTTGTTTCCGCAGGTCACCTGCGGTACGAGGGGTTGGATTTGGCCTGTCGGCAGCGGGAGGGTAAAGTTCATTCCCGGCGCCGCAAGGGGCCAATGGGGTATGGGGTAATTGGCAGCCCGACTGATTCTGGTTCAGTTAGTCTAGGTTCGAGTCCTGGTACCCCAGCGCAGCCGCGGGTTCGCAAGAGCCCGGGCCGCTGGATTCCGGCAGCTCACGCTGACGGAGTGCAATGAAGGTTCTGGCCCCGTCGTCTAGCGGCCCAGGACGCCGCCCTCTCAAGGCGGTAGCGCCGGTTCGAATCCGGTCGGGGCTACAGTGCTGGCAGCCCGTCCCGTTGTCCGGGGCGGGCTTTCTGCTGTCCGGTCCCCGCGCAGAGGGTGACCCCCTCGACGGTGCTGGACGCGATGCCGCTAGACTACTGCGGCACCGCCCGGCAGGGTGGTGAAGCAGGAAAAGTGCCTGGCCCCGTCGTCTAGTGGCCCAGGACGCCGCCCTCTCAAGGCGGTAGCGCCGGTTCGAATCCGGTCGGGGCTACACCCACGAACGGCCCGCCTCGCCCCGCGAGGCGGGCCGTTCCGCATCCCCACCCCGCCATCCCCACCCCGGTTCCACCCTGACTCGCCTCGCCCTGGCTGGCCCCCCCCGGCGATCACGGAGCTTGCGTGACGCAAGCTGCCCCGCCCCGCCCCAAACTCCTCGATCACGAGGGTGAGGGTGAGGGGAGGAGGTGGCTGGGCGAGCGAAGATCTTGGTACGAAACGCCCCCAGGAGGGCCGTTTCGTACCAAGATCTCGCAGCCGGGCAGCCGGGCAGCCGGGCAGCCGGGCAGCCGGGCAGCGGGTCAGGGGGTCAGAGGCCGGAGAGGCGCTGGCCGGCGCGGACGACGGCCATGGCGTGGCGTTCGCCGGGGCGGCGGCCGAGGCGTTCGATCGGGCCGGAGATGCTGATCGCGGCAATGACCCGGCCGGTGCGGTCGCGGATCGGGGCCGAGACGCTGGCCACACCGGCCTCCCGCTCGGCGACGCTCTGCGCCCAGCCGCGGCGGCGTACCTCGGCCAGGGTGCGCCCGGTGAACTTCGAGCGCGGCAGCAGCGGCATGACCGCCTCCGGTGGCTCCCAGGCGAGCAGGATCTGCGCCGCGGAGCCGGCCGTCATGGGCAGCACCGAGCCGACCGGGACGGTGTCCCGCAGGCCGCTGGCCCGCTCGGCGGCGGCCACGCAGATCCGCTCGTCCGCGCGGCGCAGGTAGAGCTGGGCGCTCTCCCCGGTGGCGTCGCGCAGCGCGGCGAGCAGCGGCTCGGCCGCCGTCAGCAGCACGTCCGGGGCGGCATTGGCCAGTTCGCCGAGCCGGGGGCCCGGCCGCCAGCGTCCCTGGGTGTCGCGTACCAGCATTCGGTGGATCTCCAGTGCCTGTGCCAGCCGGTGCGCCGTTGCCCGGGGCAGCTTGGTGCGTTCAACGAGTTCGGCCAGGCTGGCGCCGTCGACACAGGCGGCCAGGATGACCACCGCCTTGTCGAGAACGCCGACACCGCTCATACTGTGTCCCACAAGCCGAAATTTACCTCCCAGAATTTAGGATGTCCAGATGGTGGGAGTCACTCAACCGAGGACCCTGGCCGAGAAGGTCTGGGACGCGCACGTGGTCCGCTCCGCCGACGGCGAGCCGGACCTGCTCTTCATCGACCTGCACCTGCTCCACGAGGTGACCAGCCCGCAGGCCTTCGACGGGCTGCGCCTGGCCGGCCGCCGGGTCCGCCGGACCGACCTGACGGTCGCGACCGAGGACCACAACACCCCGACCGGGTACGACGATCCGGCCTTCCGCTCCCGCCGTGGCGACCTGCTCACCATCGCGGACCCGACCTCGCGTACCCAGATCGAGACGCTGCGCCGCAACTGCGCCGAGTTCGGCGTACGGCTGCACCCGCTGGGCGACGAGAACCAGGGCATCGTGCACGTCATCGGCCCGCAGCTGGGCCTCACCCAGCCCGGCATGACGATCGTCTGTGGCGACTCGCACACCGCCACCCACGGCGCGTTCGGCGCGCTCGCCTTCGGCATCGGCACCAGTGAGGTGGAGCACGTGCTGGCCACCCAGACCCTGCCGCAGGCCCGCCCGAAGACCATGGCGGTCAACGTCACCGGCCAGCTCGGCCCGGGCGTCACCGCCAAGGACCTGGTCCTCGCGCTGATCGCGCAGGTCGGCACCGGCGGTGGGCGCGGCCACATCGTGGAGTACCGGGGCGAGGCGATCCGCGACCTCTCCATGGAGGGGCGGATGACCATCGCCAACATGTCCATCGAGTGGGGCGCCAAGGCCGGCATGATCGCGCCGGACGAGACCACTTTCGCGTACCTGAAGGGGCGGCCGAACGCCCCGCAGGGCGCCGACTGGGACGCGGCGCTGGAGTACTGGCGGACGCTGCCCACCGACGACGGGGCCAGCTTCGACACCGAGGTGACCCTGGACGCGGGCCGGATCACCCCGTTCGTGACCTGGGGCACCAACCCCGGCCAGGGCGCGCCGCTGGGTGCGGTCGTGCCGGACCCGGAGGAGTTCCTCACCGAGCCGGAGCGGCTCGCCGCCCGCCGTGCCCTGGAGTACATGGACCTCGCGCCCGGCACCCCGCTGCGCGACGTCGCCGTGGACGTGGTCTTCGTCGGCTCCTGCACCAACGGCCGGCTGGAGGACCTGCGCGCCGCGGCCGACGTGCTGCGCGGGCACACGGTCGCCGACGGCGTACGCATGCTGGTGGTGCCCGGCTCCGCCGCGGTGCGCGAGGCGGCCGAGGCCGAAGGGCTGGACAAGGTCTTCGCCGACGCCGGCGCCGAGTGGCGCTTCGCCGGCTGCTCCATGTGTCTGGGGATGAACCCGGACACCCTGAAGCCGGGCGAGCGCTCGGCCTCGACCTCCAACCGCAACTTCGAGGGCCGCCAGGGCCGGGGCGGGCGTACCCACCTGGTGTCCCCGCCGGTCGCCGCCGCCACCGCCGTGGTCGGCCGGCTGGCCGCCCCCGCCGACCTGTAGAAGGGCTGCCGAGAGATGGACAAGTTCACCACCCACACCGGCACCGCCGTGCCGCTGCGCCGGTCCAACGTGGACACCGACCAGATCATCCCCGCCGTGTACCTCAAGCGGGTGACCCGGACCGGTTTCGCCGACGGGCTGTTCAACGCGTGGCGGGAGGACCCGTCATTCGTCCTCAACGATCCCGCCTATTCGGGTTCGTCGATTCTCATCGCCGGCCCCGAGTTCGGTACCGGCTCCTCTCGGGAGCATGCCGTCTGGGCGTTGCGGGACTGGGGCTTCCGTGCCGTGATCGCCCCGCGCTTCGGCGACATCTTCCGCGGCAACGCGCTCAAGGAAGGCCTGCTTCCGGTCGAGCTGGAATTGAAAGCCGTGGAGGAACTCTGGGATCTGGTGGAATCCGAGCCGACCACTCCGATCACGGTCGACCTCACCGCCCGGGAGGTCCACGCCGGGGACGGCACCTGGGCCTTCCCGCTGGACGACCACAGCCGCTGGCGGTTGATGGAGGGCTTGGATGACATTGGACTCACCCTCCGGCACGAGGCCCAGATCAGTGCCTTCGAGGCGTCCCGACCGCCGTTCCTGCCGTCGGTAGCCTGACCGCAGATGGCTTTTCGCCCCCACCGGCCGGGCCGGTGGGGGCGAATCCGTTACGACACAAGGGCTTTTTTCCACCGAATGTTTGTGTCCAGGCAGCACAGGGCATACCGTGCGCGCAGAATGGCTCGCGTCGAGTCAGTTGCACATTCGGGAGGAAGTCGTGAACAAGGCCGAGCTCATCGAGGCGCTCGCCGTTCGCCTGGGGGACCGGAAGACGGCGACGGCCGCGCTCGACGCGGTCCTCGCCGAGGTCCAGGCGGCGGTCACCAAGGGCGACAAGGTGGCGATCACCGGTTTCGGAGCGTTCGAAAAGCGCGTCCGGGGCGCTCGAACAGCGCGCAACCCACGGACTGGCGAGGCGGTGAAGGTCAAGAAGACCTCCGTCCCGACGTTCCGCCCGGGCGCGGGCTTCAAGGAGATGGTGGCCAGCGGCAAGGTGCCGAAGGCCACGGCCGCCGCCAAGAAGACCGCCACGGCCGCGGCCAAGACCACCGGCGCGAAGGCGACCGGGGCCAAGGCGACCGCCGCGAAGAAGACCACCGCGGCCGGCGCCGCCAAGAAGACCGCGGCGACCAAGGCGACCGCGACCAAGAAGGCCGCCCCGGCCAAGAAGACCGCGGCCGCCAAGAGCACCACGGCGAAGAAGACCACCGCGACCAAGAAGGCCGCCCCGGCGAAGAAGACCGCGGCCGCCAAGAGCACCACGGCGAAGAAGACCACCGCCGCGAAGAAGGCGCCCGCGAAGAAGGCGCCGGCCAAGAAGGCCGCCACCCGGCGCTGACCGCACCGGCCTGAGGGCGCCCGCCGTTCGCGGCGGGCGCCCTTTCGTGGGTACGCCCGCCCGTCGACGGCCGCCCTTTCCCGGGTACGCCCGCCGTGCCCGCCGCCCTTTCCCGGGTGCGCCCGCCGTTGACCGGTGTGCCGGGTGACCGCCACAATCCTCGTGCCGAAATCCCCCGTCGGTCCCGAGCGGAGTGCGCCGTGCGCCACCGTCACCTTCCCACCGCCGCGCTGGCCCTGGGCGTCGCCGTCCTGCTGGACGTGCTGCGGGTATGGCTACCGTCGATCATCACCATCTTCGGCCGGGCGGCCGAGACCCCGGCCGAACTCCTCGGCGCGTTCGCCCTCGGCTGGTTCGTGCTCGCCCTCGCCGCGCCGGTCCTGGTCCGCTGGCTCGGCGCGGGACCGGTGGGCCTGGTCGCGGCCGGGGTGCTGGCCGCCACCCGGCTCGCCCTGACCGCCGCGCCCGGCGGCCGGATCCAGCTCTGGCTGGCCTGCGCGGGCCTGCTCGCGGGGCTGCTCTGGCTCGCCGCCACCGCCGCGACGGCCGTCCGGCCGGTGCCGGGGCTGGCGTTCGGCCTGGCCGGGGCGGCGGTCGGGCACGCCCTGCTCGGCACCGAGGACCTGGTCTGGCGCGGTGGCCTGCTCGGGTGGACGGTGAGCGTGGTGCTGGTCGGCGCCTTCCTCGCCGCGCAGGGCGCCCTCCGGTCGACCGGTGGTGGCGAAACCGGGGCCTGGCCGGGCGGGACAGCCGGCCGGCTGGCCTGGCCGCTGCTCGGTCCGGTGCTGTTGCTGGGCGGCCAGTTGGCGTTCGCGCCGGCGGTCTGGGACGCGGCTGTCTCGTACCGGCACGGAGCGGCGGAGCTGGCCGGGCTCGGGCTGCCCCCGGCCCGCCTCGCGCCGCTGCCCGAGCTGGTGATCGGGCTGTTTCTGGTGGCGCTGCTGGTCCGCCCGCCCCGACCGGTGGCCCGGCTGCTCTGGCCGGCGGCGCTGCTGGCCGGCGCGGGACTCTTCGCCGCCGACCGGGCCGGCTGGCTGGCGGCGGCGGTCCTGCTCACCGCGGGCGGCCTCGGCGGCTGCCTCGCCCTGGTCGACACCGTCGCCGACCGCGCGAACCCGTTGGTGCGTCGCCGCACCGGCCCGGCCCTCGTCCGCGCGACGGTCCCGGAACACGCCACGGCCCCCGACTCCGTCGCCGGTGCTGCCCCGATGACCGGGTCGGGCGAGGGCCCGGGTGCCGGCGAGCCGGCCGAGCCGGACCCGGGCGGCCGGGACGGCGGCGGGCGGCGCGGGTTCGCCGTGGCCGGCGGGATGCTGGGCTTCGCGGTCGGGGCGGTGGCCTACTACGCCGCCTACGACCTCGGATACCCGAACGGCTGGGTACCGGTGCTGGCGGCGCTCGTCATCGCCGCCGTGGCCGTGGCCGCACCGCCGGGCGTCGCCGGCCCGCTGCGCCCTCCGGCGCCGGTGGGTACGGCCATCGTGGCGATGCTGCTGACCGCCGTCGGGGGCGCGATCCACCGGCCGCCCCCGGCCCCGCAGCCGCCCGCGACCCCACCGCCGGCGGTACGGGTCGTCGCGTACAACATCCGGATGGGGTTCGGGCTGGACGGACGGCTCGACCTCGACGAGGTGGCCCGGGTGGTCCGGGACAACCGCCCGGACGTGGTGCTGCTGAGCGAGGTGGACCGGGGCTGGCTGCTCAACGGCGGCCACGACACGCTCGCCCTGCTGGCCGGCCGGCTGCGGATGCCGTACGTCTTCGCGCCCGCCGCCGACCCGGTCTGGGGCGACGCGGTGCTGAGCCGCTTCCCGGTGCGGTCCGGCCGGAGTCACCCGCTGCCCGCGCACGGCGCGCCGACCGGGGCGCAGGCCCTGGGCGTCACCCTCGACCTGGGCGGGCGAGACCTGGCCGTGGTCGCCACCCACCTGCAACCGCCGCCCGGGCAGGGGCCGGTGGCCCAGGCCCGCGAGGTGGCCGCCTTCGCCACCGGCTACGCGGCCGGTCGTCCGCTGGTGCTGGCCGGCGACCTGAACACCGAGCCGGGCGATCCGGCCTTCACCGCGTTCACCGCGGCCGGCCTGGTGGACGCGCTGGCCGCCGCCCGGCCGCTGCCGACCAGCCCGGCCGACGACCCGCGCGCGCAGATCGACCACGTCTTCGTCACGCCCGGCCTGACCCCCGCCGACGTGGCGGCGCCGCACACCACGGCCAGCGACCACCTCCCGGTCGCGGTGACCCTGGCCCTGCCCTGACCGGCCGCGCTGTCGGAGGTGGACCTCGAGCCGCCCGGGAACCCGGCACCGACCGGCGGGCGGGGAAAGCCCGGCGCGGCAGCGGTGACCGGCCCGCCCGTCGGCCGCGGCCAGTCGGCTCTGCTCAGAGCCGGTCGGCGCCGGCCAGGCGGTCGCCGGCGAAGGCGAGCAGCCAGCCGCCGCCCTTCGGGGTGGTGAAGTCGCCGGCCCGGCCGGTCAGCCGCTCCAGCATGCCCGGGATCACCTTGCCCTGACTGCACACCGCTACCGGTTCGCCGGCGACGGCCAACGCGGTGAGCCGGGCCGCCCCGGCCAGCGCGCACTCGTCCGGTGACTGGCCCGGCCCCGGCTCGTCCAGGTCGCCGCTCACCTCGATCGGCAGGTCCAGCAGGGCGGCGGCCGGGTCGAGGGTCTGCACGCAGCGGCGCGCCGAGGCGGAGAGCAGGCGTACCGGGCGGACCAGGGCCACCAGGCCGGCCAGCGCCTGCGCCTGCGCCCAGCCCTCGGCGTCCAGCGGCCGGCCGTGATCCGGGCCGGTCCAGGTGGCGCGCCGGCCGGCGTGCGCGTGCCGGACCAGCAGGACGGTGCCGGTCACCGCCGGCAGCGCCGCGAACGCGGCGATCACCTCGGTGTCGTGCGGGTAGCTGACCAGGCGTACCGCGTCGTCGACGGGCAGCCAGCGGACCTCGTCCACCTCGGTGTCCGGCTGGAAGCCGCCCTCGGCCGCGGCCCGCATCGACCAGTAGTCGACCGACTTGGCCCGCCCCTCGCTGCGGTAGTGGACCGTGGGCAGGCGCAGTTGCGGCACCGCCCGTACGTCGGCCTCCTCGGCGACCTCGCGGACGGCGGCCCGCAGCGGATGCTCGCCCGGGTCCAGCTTGCCCTTCGGCAGCGACCAGTCGCCGTACCGGGGTCGGTGCACGAGGCAGATGTCGACGCCGGCCGCGCCGGGGCGCCAGACGACCCCGCCCGCCGCCCGGATCCGTACCGGCTCGTCCTGCGTCATCCGCTCACCGTAAGCCCGCCCCGCGCGCACCGGGGCCGCTCAGCCGGCCCGCCCGCCGACCCGGTGCAGCAGCAACTCCTGCAGGTCGGTCAGGGGCGCCTCGTCGGTGCCGGTCCGCCGCTGCCAGGTGCCGTCGCCGGCCAGCTCGAAAGCGTCCACGTCCGGGCTGAACGCGGCGGTCAGCACCTGGTCCAGCTCGGCCCGGGCCACCGGGTCGCTGACCTGCACCAGCGCCTCCACCCGGCGGTCCAGGTTGCGGTGCATCAGGTCGGCCGAGCCCATCCAGAACTCGGCGTCACCGTCGTTGCCGAACCGGAAGACCCGGGAGTGCTCCAGGAACCGGCCGAGGATCGAGCGCACCCGGATGTTCTCCGACAGCCCCGGCACCCCGGGCCGCAGCGTGCACATGCCCCGGATCAGCAGGTCGACGTGGACGCCGGCCCGGGACGCCCGGTAGAGCGCGTCGGTGATCTCCTCGTCGACGAGCGCGTTCACCTTGAACTGCACCAGCCCCGGCATGCCGAGCCGGACCTGCTCGATCTCCCGCTCGATCCGTTCGATCAGGCCGCTGCGGATGCCCTGCGGGGCCACCAGCAACCGCCGGTACGCGGTCTGCCGGCTGTAGCCGGTGAGCACGTTGAACAGGTCGGTCAGGTCGGCGCCGATCTCCGGGTCGGCGGTGAGCATGCCGAAGTCCTCGTAGAGCCGGGCCGTCTTGGGGTGGTAGTTGCCGGTGCCGATGTGGCAGTAGCGGCGGATCTGGTTGCCCTCCTGCCGGACCACCAGGGCGGTCTTGCAGTGCGTCTTGAGCCCCACCAGCCCGTACACCACGTGGCAGCCGGCGCGTTCCAGGGTGCGGGCCCAGCCGATGTTGGCCACCTCGTCGAAGCGCGCCTTCAGCTCCACCAGCACCACCACCTGCTTGCCGGCGGCGGCCGCGTCGACCAGCGCGTCCACGATGGGGGAGTCGCCGCTGGTGCGGTAGAGGGTCTGCTTGATGGCCAGCACGTTCGGGTCGGCGGCGGCCTGCTCGACGAAGCGCTGCACGCTGGTCGCGAACGAGTGGTACGGGTGGTGCACCAGCACGTCGCCGTCCCGCAGGGTGGCGAAGACGCTGCGCGGCACCTCGCCCTCGGCCAGCCGGGGATGGGTGGCCGGCACGAACGGCGGGTCCTTGAGGTCGGGCCGGTCCGCCTCGCCGTACACCTGCCAGAGCGCGGAGAGGTCGAGCAGGCCGCGGACCCGCAGCACGTCCTGGCTGTCCATGTCGAGCTCGCGGACCAGCAGCTCCAGCATGTGGTCGGAGATGGAGGCGGCCACCTCCAGCCGGACCGGCGGGCCGAACCGGCGCCGGGCCAGCTCCCGCTCCAGGGCCTGGAGCAGGTCCTCGTCGCGGTCCTCGTCCACCTCGACCTCGGCGTTGCGGGTGACCCGGAACAGGTGGCACTCCACCACCTGCATGCCGGAGAAGAGCTGCCCGAGGTGCACCGAGATGAGGTCCTCGACGGGCAGGAACCGCACCCCCGGCTGGTCGCGGGCCACCCGGACGAACCGGGGCACGTTGTTCGGCACCTTCACCCGGGCGAACAGCTCCGAGCCGCCGTCCGGGTCGCGCACCGAGACGGCCAGGTTCAGCGACCGGCCGGAGATGTACGGGAACGGGTGCGCCGGGTCCACCGCGAGCGGGGTGAGCACCGGGAAGATGTGCTCCCGGAACCAGGTGCGCAGCCGTTCCCGCTCGGCGTCGTCCAGCTCGCTCCAGCGCAGGATCCGGATGTCCTCGGCGGCGAGCTTGGGCAGCACGTCGTCGACGAAGCAGGCGGCGTGCCGGGCGACCAGGCCGGCGCTCTTCTCCGCGACCAGCTCCAGCTGGGTCCGCAGCGGCATCCGGTCGCCGCCGCGGACCGGCAGCCCGGCGGAGAGGCGGCGCTTCAGCCCGGCCACCCGGACCATGTAGAACTCGTCCAGGTTGCTGGCGAAGATGGCCAGGAACTTCGCCCGCTCCAGCAGCGGCGTGCGCGGGTCCTCGGCGAGCGCCAGCACCCGGGCGTTGAAGTCGAGCCAGGAGAGCTCCCGGTTGAGGAACCGGTCCTCCGGCAGCGGCGACGCGGCCGGCGGGCCGACGTCCGGGCCCGGCCCCTCGACCGGGTCCAGCGACTCCTCCAGGCCGGCCGAGGCGGGGGCGCCCGGCTCACCGGAGATGGTCTCCTCAGGCGGGCGGAGCCCCCGGAAGCGGCCGTCGGTGCCGCGGGATCGGGCGCCGTTGCGCGGCGCGGTCGGCTCGAGGGCGGTCGGCGGGCTGTCGGGGCGCTCGCGAGGGGTGCTCACCACCCCATGATTCCCCGACAAGGGTGAACGGAAAATGAACTCCGGCCAGGTTGTTCACGCCATCGTCGGCAAGCTCACCCGGACGACCTCGCCGGCGGCGTCCCGCTCGATCCGGACCCGCTGGCCGAGCCGGAGCAGCCGCAGCCCGGAGGCGTCGAACGCGCGGGCCGGGAAGGCCAGCTCGGTGCCGTCGTCGAGGAGCAGCACGCCGCTGCGGGTGGACGGGTCGTAGGTGGCCACCGTGCCCTGCATGTCAGCACCGTACCCGAGTCGGCCGGCCGGGGCGGCGGCGAGCAGCGCGGCGGTGCGCGGGCCCGGGCCGAGCCGGGCCGCCGCGGCCAGGTCGGCGGCGGTGTCCACGTCGCGGCGCAGGGTGGGCCAGTCGCCGGCCAGCGACCGGGCCCCGCTGGCCGCGTGCGCCGCCGCCGAGCCGACCCCGAAGCGGGGATCCAGCGGCACCCCGGCCGGCGCGGCGAGCAGCACGGTGCCGCTGCCCGGGGTGTCCGCCACGAACCCGCGTACCCCCGGTCGGCCGGTGGGGACGGCCCGCAGCGCCGCGGCCAGCTCCGCGGGGCGCAGCGCCGGCAGGTCGGCGGTGAGGGCGGCCACCGCGGCGTGCGGGCCGGCGACCGCCGCGCCGTGCCGGAACGCCGCGTTCAGCCCGGCCGCCGGGTCCGGCACGACCCGCGCGCCGGCCGCGGTGACCGCCGCGGCCACCCGCGGGTCCGCGGTGACCACCAGGACCGCGGCCACCGCCGGGCAGGCCCGCACCGCGCGGACCGTGTCGGCCGCCAGGGCCAGCGCCAGCTCCTCGTGGGGTACGCCCGGCAGCGCGCCCCGCAGACGGCTCTTCGCCGCCCTGAGACGCTTCACCGGCACCACCACGGTCCAGCTCGGCTCAGGCACGCCGACCATCCTGCCAGCCGGGTCGCGGTACCCCTCACTGGCCGGACCGGGGGCGAGCAGGCATGATTTCCGTCGCGGGCGTGGGTGCGCGGCTCGGGGCATGGGGAGGAGACGCAGGTGGCGCGGCGGAAGGTGGGGTTCTGGCCACGGTTAGCCGTGGTGCTGGTCAAGCCGGTGTTGACGGTCTGGACGCGGCGCACCTGGCGGGGCATGGAACACCTGCGCCGGGACGGCGGGATCATCATCGTGCCCAACCACATCTCGCACGCCGACCCGCTGGTCGCCGCGCACTTCATCTACGACTCCGGGCGCTGGCCGCAGTTCCTCGGCAAGGCCAGCGTGTTCAAGGTCCCGGTGATCGGCTGGATCCTGCACCGGTGCCGGCAGATCCCGGTGGAGCGCGGCAGCGTCGAGGCGGTCAAGTCGCTGGACAAGCTGATCGCCGCGCTGGGCGAGGGCGGCGCCGTGGTGATCTACCCGGAGGGGACGACCACCCGCGAACCGGACCTGTGGCCGATGAAGGGCAAGACCGGGGCAGCCCGGCTGGCGCTGGCCACCGGCGCGCCGGTCGTCCCGGTCGTGATGGTGGGGCCGGAGCGGATGTTCGACCCGCGGACGGCGCGGTTCGGGCTGCGCCCGCGTACGCCGGTCACGGTGGTCGCCGGGCCGCCGGTGGACCTGAGCCGCTGGGCGGGGACCCCGCCGTCCCGGGCGGTGCTGGAGGAGATGACCGACACGATCATGCTGCGGCTGCGGGACATGGTCGCCGAGATCCGCGGCGGCACGCCACCGCCGCTCTGGGAGCGCCCGGCCCGCACCCGTACGCCCGGGGTGACCGAGTGAGCGGGCACGTGGCCGTGCTCGGCGCCGGCTCGTGGGGCACCGCGTTCGCCAAGATCCTCGCCGACGCCGGTCGGGACGTGACGATCCTGGCCCGGCGCGCCTCGGTGGCCGAGGCGATCCGGACCGGGCGCCACAACCCGGACTACCTGCCGGACGTGCGGCTGCCGGACCGGGTCACCGCGACCGGGGACGCCGAGCAGGCGATCGTCGGGGCCGAGGTGGTGGTGCTCTCCGTACCGTCGCAGACGCTGCGCGGCAACCTCGCCGAGTGGACCCCGTACCTGGACCCGGACGCCACGCTGGTCTCCCTGATGAAGGGCATCGAGCTGGGCACGACGAAGCGGATGAGCCAGGTGATCATGGAGACCGCCGGGGTGCCCGCCGACCGGGTGGTGGTCGTCTCCGGCCCCAACCTGGCCCCCGAGATCGCCGCCGAGCAGCCCGCCGCGACCGTGGTGGCCGGCACCGACAGCCGCCGCACCGCGCTGGTGCAGACCTCGATCCGCACCCCGTACTTCCGCCCGTACACCAACGACGACGTGATCGGCTGCGAGCTGGGCGGCGCGGTGAAGAACGTGATCGCGCTGGCGTACGGCATCGCCACGGCGATGGGCTTCGGCGACAACACCCGGGCCATGCTGATGACCCGGGGCCTGGCCGAGACCGCCCGGCTCGGCGTGGCGCTCGGCGCCGACCCGATCACCTTCGCCGGCCTGGCCGGCATGGGCGACCTGGTCGCCTCCTGCTCCTCGCCGCTGGCCCGCAACCGCACCTTCGGCGAGCACCTGGGCCGGGGGGAGAGCCTGGAGCAGGCCCAGACGGCCACCCGGCAGACCGCCGAGGGCGTGAAGAGCTGCCTGGCGATCCGGGACCTGGCCCGGGCGCACGGCGTGGAGATGCCGATCACCGAGCAGATCGAGCGGATCTGCCACGAGGGGATGGACCCGCGGCTGGCCGTGGACACCCTGATGAGCCGGACCGCGAAGCCCGAGTCGTACGAGTGAGGTGGCGATGAGTCAGTGGGGTGACGGCACCCGCAGCGTGCACGCCGGGCTGCCCCCGGCGGAGCCCGGGCAGCCCTTCCTGCCGGGGCCGGTGTTCGCCGCGCCCTACCACCTCGACCCGTGGCAGGGGCCGGCCGCCACCCCCAACGGGTACGGCCGGCCGGACAACCCGACCCGGCGGCTGCTGGAGACGGCGATCGGGGAGTTGGAGGGCGGCGACTGCCGGGTCTTCGCCAGCGGGCAGGCGGCCATCACGGCGCTGCTGTTGGCGGTGCTGCGCCCCGGCGACACCGTGCTGCTCCCCGCCGACGGCTACTACCCGGTGCGCGCCTTCGCCACCGAGACCCTGGAGGGCTTCGGGGTACGCGTCACCTTCGTGCCGACCGCCGGGCCGTACCCGTCGTTCGACGGGGTCCGGCTGGTGCTGCTGGAGACCCCGTCGAACCCCGGCCTGGACGTGGCCGACGTGCCGGCGCTGGCCGCCGCGGCGCACGCCGCCGGGGCGCTCGTCGCGGTGGACAACACCACCGCCACCCCGCTGGGGCAGCGTCCGCTGGACCTCGGCGCCGACGCGGTGGTCGCCTCCGGCACCAAGGCCCTCACCGGCCACTCCGACCTGCTGCTCGGCTACGTGGCGACCCGCTCCGCCGGGCTGCTCGACCCGGTCACCTCGTGGCGGACCATGACCGGTGGGGTGCCCGGCGCGTTCGACTGCTGGCTGGCGCACCGCTCGCTGGCCACCGTGGACCTGCGGCTGGCCCGGCAGACCGCCAACGCCGAGGCGGTCGCCCGGCTGCTCGCCGGCCGCCCCGACGTCACTGGGGTGCGCTGGCCGGGGCTGCCCGACGACCCGGCGTACCCGGTCGCCGCGGTGCAGATGCGCCGGCTGCCCGGGGTGCTCGGGTTCGACCTGGGCGACCCGGACCGGGTGGCCCGGTTCCTCGACGCGTCCCGCCTGGTCGCCGCCGCCACCTCGTTCGGCGGGCTGCACACCAGCGCGGACCGGCGGGCCCAGTGGGGCGACGACACCGCGCCCGGCTTCGTCCGGCTCTCCTGCGGCATCGAGGACCCGGCCGACCTGGTGGCCGACCTGACCGCCGCCCTGGACGCCAGCGCGGCCTGACGTCGGGTCCGCGCCGGGTGCCCCGGGGCGGACTGTCGAGGTCGGTCGCGCCGGTCGCCCGGTGCGGGCGGCGCCGGCTCCGCTAAGGTGACGGGCGTGCCACGGCCCGCGCGGGCCCCGACCAGAGGAGGTGAGACCGATCCACCAGACCAGGACCGGCGCTCCCTCCGAGTCCGCGTCGCCGCGGGAGTAGGCGACGCCGGGAGCGCCGAGCAGCGCTTCCGAAAGGCAATCCGATGGCAACGCCCTCCCTCGACCGTCCCGCCCTCGTCCAGCGGCTGCGCGCCGCCGGCTGCGTCTACGCCGAAGACGAGGCGGAGCTGCTGATCGCCGCCGCCGCCGGCTCGGCCACTGCCCTCACCGACCTGGTCGACAGCCGGGTCGCCGGCCGACCCCTCGAACACCTGCTCGGCTGGGCCGAGTTCTGCGGCCTCCGGGTCGCCGTCACCCCGGGCGTCTTCGTCCCCCGGGGACGTACCGCCCTGCTGGTCGCCGCCGCCGTGGCGGTGGCCGGGCCGGCCCCGGCCGTGCTCGACCTCTGCTGCGGGTCGGGCGCCGCCGCGCTGGTGCTGCACGGCCGGCTCGCCCCGCGGTGGCTGGCCGCCGCCGACATCGACCCGGCCGCGGTGGCCTGCGCCCGGCGCAACCTGGACCCGCTGGGCGTGCCCGTCTACCAGGGCGACCTGTTCGCGCCGCTGCCGGCGCGGTGGCGGGGGCGGCTCGACCTGGTGGTGGCGAACGCCCCGTACGTGCCCAGCGACGCGGTCGCGCTGCTCCCGCCGGAGGCCCGGCTGCACGAGGCGCCGGTGGCGCTGGACGGCGGGGCCGACGGGCTGGCGGTGCTGCGCCGGGTGGCGGCCGGCGCGGCCGAATGGCTGGCGCCCGGCGGGCACCTGGTCGTGGAGGTCAGCAGCGGGCAGGCGGCGGCGCTCTGTGCGGTGCTGGCCGGCTTCGGCCTGGTCCCGACCGTGCGACAGGACGACGACCTGGAGGCGACCGCGGTCACCGCCCGCCGCCCGGGCTGAGGCTGCCCACGCCCTGTCTGCGCTCTGCGCTCTTGCCGTCTGCGCTGTGCCCGCGTGCCGTCTGCGCTGTGCCCGCGTGCCGTCTGCGCTGTGCCCGCGTGCCGTCCGCGCTGTGCCCGCGTGCCGTCCGCGTCCTGTCCGCGTGCCGTCCGCGCCTCGTCCGGCGCCTTGGCCGTGGCCGGCGTCGCCCACCGACGGATGAGTCCCCTCGTCAGCGATATGCCTCTGCGGCATAAAGATGCCGCAGAGGCATATCGCTCATCTGCGACGTGCCGTCCCGGCCAGGACACGCCGGGCTGGGACATCCGGGCTGCACGGGAGCGGCGACCGGCCGCCGGAGGCGGAGGTCGCCGGGCCAGGGCCGGGACATCCGGGCTGTGGCGACCGGCCGCCGGGCGGAGGCGGAGGTTCCCGGGCCGAGGACCGGGGGCCGGGGGCCGGGGACCGGGGACCGGGGGCCGGGGACCGGGGACCGGGGGCCGGGGGCGGCGGCGGGTGGGGTGCGAAGCATGGCGGGCCGGTGCGCGCCGAACTAGCCTCAGGTCAGGTTCGGTGGGAGGTGGTGGCCGTGGGCGGTGCGGGTGTGCCGGTGGTGGTGGGCCTGGACAACGGCGGCAACAGCAACAACGTCACCGTCCTGACCATGGACGGCCGGTTCCTGGTCGACGGGCTGGTGGAGAGCCCGAGCGAGGTCCAGGCCGGGCCGGAGGCGGCCATCGAGGCGCTCGCGCGGGCGTTCGACGGGGTCCTCGCGCTGACCGGCGTGCCGCGCGAGCTGGTCCGCGCCGTCGGGCTGGACACGCCCGGGCCGGCCAGCGCCACCGGGGTCATCTCCTCGCGCGGCTCGACCAACTTCTCCCAGCCCGCCTGGCGCGGCTACGACGTCCGCGGCGCGCTGGAGCGCCGGCTCGGCCTGCCGGTGAGCTACGCCAACGACGGCAACGCGGCGGCGCTCTACGCCCACCACGTCCACTTCGGCGCGGACGCGATGAGCCGCTCCTCGGTCGCCGCCATCGTCGGCACCGGGCTGGGCGGCGGCGTGGTGGAGGCGGGCCGGGTGGTCGGCGGGGCGGCCGGGATGGCGGGGGAGTTCGGGCACGTGCACATCCTGCTCGACGGATTGCTCGCGTCCGGCCAGTCGTCCCCGGTCTGCGCCTGTGGCTTCACCGGGGACGCGGAGAGCGTCGCCTCGCTGACCGGGATCGAGCGCAACCTGCTGCCGTACTGGTTGGCGCGGTACCCGGGGCACCCGCTGGCGGCGGAGGAGCCGAGCCGGGCGGCGAAGCTGGTCCGCGGCTACGGCGAGCGGGGCGACGCGCTGGCCCGGCAGGTCTTCGCCCAGCAGGCCATGGCCCTGGGGCGGCTGTTCACCATCGCGGCGAACTTCACCGACCCGCACGCGTACTTCGTCGGTGGCGGGGTGGTGGAGGCGGCGCCGGAGTTCCGCGACTGGTTCCTGGCCACGGTCCGGGAACACACCGTGCTCCGGGATGAGCAGGCCGCGGTGGCCACCTTCGCCCTGGTGCCGGAGCGGGACATGGCCGGTGCCCGGGGAGCGGCGATCGCCGCCCTGGAGGCGATCCGGGTCGGCGCCGCGCCGCTGGTCGCACGCTGAGCCGGGCGAACCGGCGCCGCGCGCCGGCCCGCCTCGACGTCGGGTCGCCCGCCTAGACGCCAGGTTGCCCGCCTCGACGCCGGGTTGCCCGCCTGACGCCGGCTTGCCCGCCTCGGCGGCCGGGTCGCGGCCGGGGTCAGCGGCGCGGTGGGGCGGCGGTGAAGGCCGCCCAGGCGGCCGGGGGAAAGACCAGCACCGGTCCGGCCGGGTCCTTGGAGTCGCGGACCGCCACCGCCCGCGCCAGCCGGGACATCTCGACGCACGCCCCCTCGTCGCCGCTGTGGCTGCTCTTGCGCCAGTGGCTGACCGTCGGGCGGTGGCCGTTCGTGCCGTTCATCGGATCTACCTCTCGTTCAGCAGGCGGAGGAGCTGGTCCCGGCTGGCTGCCGGGCTGAGCGCCACGGTCCGCAGGTGCTCCATGATTTTGGTGCAGGTACGCAGGTCGCCCGGCCGGTCCAGGACCATCTGCCCGGCGACCGTCTCCACCGACGCGATCATCGGGTCCTCCGGGTCGGCGAACTCGAGGATGTGCAGCGATCCGCGCGTCCCCCGGTGGTAGCCCGCCGCGAGCGGGATGACCTGGACGGTGATGTTGGGCAGCTCACCCACCTTGAGCAGGTGCCGCAGCTGGGCCTCCATGACCGACCGGTTGCCGACCGGGCGCAGCAGCGCGCCCTCGTCGATGATGGCGTCGAAGATGGGCGGTTCGTCGCTGGTGAGCCGCTGCTGCCGGTCCAACCGCAGGTGCACCCGCTGCTCGACCTGCTCGTCGGTGAGGGTGTGCGGGCCGCCGCGCATCACGCCGCGGATGTAGTCGGCGGTCTGGAGCAGGCCGGGCACCACCGAGGGCTCGAAGTTGGCGATGCCGGTGGCCTC
Source organism: Micromonospora sp. NPDC050495 (assembly GCF_040655175.1). Lineage (NCBI taxonomy): Bacteria > Bacillati > Actinomycetota > Actinomycetes > Micromonosporales > Micromonosporaceae > Micromonospora > Micromonospora sp. NPDC050495. The sequence goes on from NZ_JBFAJK010000008.1 coordinate 206,751, forward strand.
GGCCTCCAGCGCGATGAAGTCGATGGTCCGCCGGTCCAGCAGGTACGAGTAGGAGACCCACCAGCCGGGCTTGCGGGCGTCCTTGGCCAACTGCACCGCTGCGGCGATCTCGTCGGTGCCCACCCCGTAGAGGGTGAGCAGGGCACGCACGGTGGCCGGGCTGATCAGGGTCTGCGCGTTCTCGTACCGGGACAGCGTGCTGCGGGTGCTGTTGATCTCGTCGGCCGCGGCCTCGAGGGTCAGCCCGGCGGCTTCCCGGTGGGTACGCAGGGCGATGCCGAGCCGTCGGGCCCGGGCGGTCTTCGGCGCCATGCATCGATGGTCGCACATCAACGGGAAGAATGGCATGAGAGAACTTCGATGAGAGTTGCATTCACGGGTGTCCAAGTGTCAATCTGTGACGGCGTCCTCACCGCCGGTTGTCGTGGCGACGGTGGTGGTGGGTGACCGGAGGGGATGGGGCGCGCGGTGATCGGGTTTTACTCCCCCACGACCCGATCGCCGCGTGCCCCGCACCGGCGAGCAGACGGAGAGGGAAGCGCATGACGGCGACCGGATGCCGCCCGGCGGACGGGAGGGGACGGCGATGACCCGTTTCCTCGTGGTCCTCACCGACGTCCGGCCCCTGGAAGGGACGGGCCGCAACGAGCGGACCAGCCCCGAACGGCGCCGGCAGGTGGTCGGCGCGAGCAGCCGGGAGGCGGCGGAGCGGATCGCCGGCGCGTTCATGGCGCTGGGCATGGTCCGGGCGGGCCGACAGCGCGTGAAGGTGATCGCCGTGGGACGCCGCCCACGACTGGGACAACTGGACTGAACCCGCCCGCCGCCGGACCCGGTACCCGGCGGCGGATCCGGGGGGGGGGGGGGGGGGGCCCCCCCCGGCCGCCCCGCCCGAACCCACGCAGGGCGGCAGGTGGATGGGGAACC